>NZ_JAAMNS010000017.1:0-143435 GCF_011066175.1 Paenibacillus sp. EKM211P | reverse complement strand
CAATCAAAAACTGCGGATTCAAATATCCATCCCAGCGTATCACGATTAACTTAGCTCCTGCTGATTTGCGTAAGGAAGGCTCATCTTTTGATCTTGCCATCGCTTTAGGCTTGCTGACAACCAGTGAACAGATTGTTTTGCCAGTGGGGGAACGAACGCTGTTTATTGGCGAACTGGCGCTGGATGGCAGCATTCGTTCTGTAAATGGGGTGTTGTCCATGGTTGATCTGGCCAAGCGAGAGGGATTCGATTCCGTGCTGCTTCCTCAGGAAAACGCAAGCGAGGCACGTCTAATTACGGATATACGTATTTACGCTATACACCATCTGGCGGATCTTATCCCAGTTAATGATCATGCACAAGGCATCCCAGACGGCCAAGTGACCGATCAAAATTGTACTGCCAGTAAGCAAGTTATAATCCATTCCTATGACCATTTACCTCAAGCAGAGCATATACCGTTGTGCGAGCAAGAAGAACTAGCCAGTAATATGGAGGATTACAGCGATGTGCTGGGTCAGCTACACGCCAAACGTGCATTAGTTATCGCTGCAGCAGGAATGCACAATATTCTTCTTATGGGACCACCGGGTGCTGGAAAAACGATGCTCATCCGCAGGTTGCCCTCTATCCTACCGCCTTTGACTGAAAAGGAGTCGCTAGAAGTGACCAAGGTATACAGCGCAGCAGGAAAATGGAAGGAGTCCTCGCCTCATCTCATGCATGTTCGTCCCTTCCGTGCGCCTCATCATACAATCTCTGCTGCTGGATTGGTGGGCGGAGGAGGCATACCCAAACCAGGAGAAATCAGTCTTGCACACCGAGGGATTTTATTTCTAGATGAGTTGCCAGAGTTTAGCCGCCATGTGCTAGAAGTGCTGCGGCAGCCCCTGGAAGACCACCATGTGACAATCAGTCGTTCACGTGCTGTATTTAAGTATCCGGCGCATTTTTTACTTGCAGCTTCTTTGAATCCGTGTCACTGTGGCTTTTTCGGCAATAACACGGAACATCAGCGCTGTACCTGTTCACCTACAGCAGTAGCTCGATACCGTTCACGTATTTCCGGTCCATTGCTGGATCGAATTGATCTTCAGCTTGAGGTATCACAACCAAAGGACTGGCGGGAGGAAAAAGAATCCCTGTCGTCTGCTGACATGAGAAAGCAGGTGTTGGTTGCTCGAGCAATACAAATCCGCAGATACAGTAAGCTTCCTTTTTCATGGAATAGTGAGCTGTCCGGTCAGATGCTGCGTAAATATGCAGTATTAGATCAAAATGCAGCGGAGCTGCTTAATCAGACGATGGATGCACTTGGTTTAAGCATGCGTGCGTATGATCGAATTCTCAAGCTGTCCCGCACCATTGCAGACTTACATGAGTCAGAGAAAATTACGACTTCACATGTGGCTGAAGCTATTCAATACCGCCATATGGATAAAGCAAGCGCCAATTTATCCGAAATGTAAAAAGGCGATAAAATTAGCAGATACAGTACGATCATTTTTACGGAAAAGTTTTCCAAAGGATATGTGTACGAGAGAAAACGGAAAAAAGGACAAAAAAAGCTCCAGGCAAAAAGACCTGGAGAAGAAAAAAAGATTATGACAATAGTGATTATACTATGAGTATATCAATTTCGTATATACGATTATGCATCATCTCCCATGTTACTTGATGGAAAAACAACAAGCCCCTTGACCAATACGGTTGAGGGGCTTGTTGTGAATTTCATTCTAACTCTAAGTTACAAAACGTTCAGTTTCACTTCAATATTACCGCGGGTAGCGCGGGAGTATGGGCATTGTTCATGTGCGCCTTCCACCAGTTTTACCGCAGTTTCATGATCTACGCCTTTGACCAGAACGTCGAGGTTTACTCCGATTCCGAAGCCGCCGTCTTCGACTTTGCCAAAATGGACCGTAGCTGTGACTTCGGTACCTTCATGTTTAACACGCTGCATGCGAGCCACCATATTTAAAGCACTGTCAAAGCAAGCAGAATAGCCTGCGGCGAACAGCTGCTCTGGATTTGTACCTGCGCCACCAGCGCCACCCATTTCTTTTGGAGTATCAATATCTAAACGAAGTTCAGGGGAAGAAGACTCGATATAACCGTTACGCCCACCAACTGCTTTTACTGTTGTTTCATACATTTTTTGTTGAATGGTCATCATAATCCAATCACTGCCTCTCGCTCAATTTATATTTTACACAATTTAATTTATCAAAATAATTATTGTTTGTAAAGTATTTTAGGCAATTAGAATGTATTTTGTTATATAATGTGCTAAAATAATGACGAAAGCAGGTGACTAGACAGCATGGAAAACAATTTTAATAAAGATGCAGCGTTGAAACTTGATAACCAGTTATGCTTTGCCATATATGCATGCTCCAGAGAGATTACAAAGCTGTACCAGCCTTATCTGGAAAAGCTTGGTGTAACGTACTCGCAATATTTGGTGCTCATCGTGCTTTGGGAGCGTGAAGAGTGTACAGTGAAGGAATTGGGTGAGGCGTTATATTTGGATTCTGGCACACTAACTCCACTATTAAAGAGGTTACAGAATGCCGGGTTGATCGATCGAAAGCGTTCCACTCAAGATGAGCGTAAGGTGCTGATTTCTTTGACGATAGAGGGAAGAGCGTTGCGGGATAAAGCCCTGTCTGTACCAGGATGTATACAGGAAAAAACAAGTATGACTCATGATCAATTTGGGTCGCTTCTGCTTCAGTTTAATGATCTGCTTGATCGTGTTCATCAAGCGAATGTACAAATTGAAAAATCATAACAGGTACTTTCAGTTGCTCTTGCGAATTCTTACGACATGAGTTGTTCTAAACTGAAAGAAAAATGCCCTTAAATTCTAATGAAATAAAGTACCTCTCATTGCGGATTAGGTAATCCCATTTTGCGGAGGTGCTTTTTTTGTGTGAATTTGTATTAAAAAATAAAATCCAATAATATCCAAACATTCGATTTTGGGAATGATAATGATATCAAAATACTGTAATTCATGAGGTTAAATTATAAGGAAAGCGTTTTAAAAACATGTTACAATGATGTAGGTTTAGTATAGATTTCCTTGTGAACCGCCCTTGTTGCAGTCATGTTGATAGGAGGATTCCAGAATGAATATCCATGAATATCAGGGTAAAGAAGTATTAAAGCAGTACGGAGTGGCTGTACCGAACGGCAAGGTTGCCTACACGGTGGAAGAAGCCGTTGCTGCGGCAGAATCGCTTGGAAGCGCTGTTACGGTCGTAAAAGCACAAATTCATGCTGGTGGACGCGGTAAAGCGGGTGGCGTAAAGGTTGCCAAAGGTTTGGATGAGGTGCGGACTTTCGCTTCTGAAATTTTAGGTAAGGTGCTTGTGACACATCAGACCGGACCTGAAGGTAAAGAAGTCAAACGCCTTTTGATTGAGGAAGGCTGTGATATTCGCAAAGAATATTACGTAGGCGTTGTCGTGGATCGCGGGACTGGACGCATCGTATTGATGGCCTCCGAAGAAGGTGGTACGGAAATCGAAGAGGTGGCTGCGGCTACTCCGGAGAAGATTTTTAAAGCAGTTGTTGATCCAGCAATTGGGCTTCAGGTGTATCAAGCTCGTAAGCTGGCGTATGAGATTAATATTCCCAATGAGTTGGTAAATAAAGCGGTTAAGTTTATGCTGGCGCTTTACGAAGCATTTGTGGACAAGGACTGTTCGATTGCAGAAATTAATCCCCTAGTCGTTACGGGTGATGGGAATGTAATGGCGCTAGATGCCAAATTGAATTTTGATTCCAATGCGTTGTTCCGTCATAAGGATATTCTGGAATTGCGTGATTTGGATGAAGAGGACGAGAAGGAAATTGAGGCATCTAAATATGATCTAAGCTATATCGCTCTGGACGGCAATATTGGCTGTATGGTCAATGGTGCAGGTTTGGCGATGGCCACGATGGATATTATCAAATATTACGGTGGCGATCCGGCCAATTTCCTGGACGTTGGAGGCGGTGCAACAACGGAAAAGGTAACCGAAGCGTTCAAAATCATTTTGTCCGATCCGAAGGTAGAAGGTATTTTCGTCAACATTTTCGGCGGGATTATGCAGTGTGACATCATTGCGAATGGCGTCGTGGAGGCTGCCAAGCAGTTGGGGCTGACTCGACCGCTTGTTGTCCGTCTTGAAGGAACGAATGTTGAGCTCGGCAAACAGATTTTAGCGGAATCCGGTTTGAATATTGTGGCAGCCGATTCCATGGCGGATGGTGCCCAAAAAATCGTTGAACTTGTTCAATAGCCTGTTTGCATTCCGATATGCCGAATAAACGATAGGGGATGTGAAGATCGTGAGTATTTTGGTCGATAAGCATACAAAGGTGATTACACAGGGGATTACGGGAAAAACGGCGTTGTTCCATGCCAAAGGTGCACTTGATTACGGTACACAGATGGTAGGTGGCACCTCTCCAGGTAAGGGAGGCACCGAGGTAGAAATTACACTGGAAAACGGGCAACAGGTCAAACTGCCAGTGTTTAATACAGTAAGCGAAGCCAAGGAAGCTACGGGCGCAACTGCTAGCGTCATTTACGTGCCGCCGGCTTTCGCAGCGGATTCCATTTTGGAGGCTGTGGATGCGGAACTGGACCTCGTGATTTGTATCACAGAGGGGATTCCGGTGCTTGATATGATCAAGGTCAAACGTTTTATGGAAGGCAAAAAGACCGTTCTGATTGGCCCTAACTGTCCGGGTGTTATTACGCCAGGAGAGTGTAAGATTGGTATCATGCCAGGTTACATTCATCTGCCGGGTCATGTAGGCGTTGTGTCACGTAGTGGTACTTTGACCTATGAGGCAGTGCATCAGTTAACCACTAGAGGTATAGGTCAATCTTCCGCGGTTGGTATTGGTGGTGACCCAGTTAAAGGTTCAGAATTTATTGATATTTTACATCGCTTTAATGAGGACCCCAACACTCATGCTGTCATTATGATCGGAGAAATCGGTGGTACAGCCGAGGAAGAGGCTGCCGAGTGGATCAGGGACAATATGACGAAGCCGGTGGTTGGCTTTATCGGTGGGGTGACTGCGCCTCCAGGCAAACGGATGGGGCATGCAGGCGCCATTATTTCTGGCGGAAAGGGAACGGCAAAAGAGAAGATTGCTACGCTTGAAGCCTGTGGAATCAAGGTGGCGCCGACTCCTTCCGAAATGGGCTCGACACTGGTAAGTGTGTTGGAAGCGCGTGGTATTTTGAATCTGTGTACGACACATTAAATCGTGTTTCTTCATTAATATACTGGCTGTAAATCAGCATCGAAATTTGCTGCTGGCTAGTGTATAATGAAAGAAAGGTAAGCAACCTTTTTATCTTCTGAAACAGGGGATGAAAAGGTTGCTTTTTTTTGCGTTAAGACAGGCTTGTCAGGGAAACGCTTGCAAAATGATTCATTGTGCCACAAAATAAGGAAGGGTTCACTCTTCCATGAATGGGGGAACCACAGTTTGGAAGAAAGATGGCTTTTATTAGGTCTACATGAGTTAGAAGGAATCGGAAGAAGAACAATTCAGCGTATTTGGTCGAGTGATTATCGATTGCATGAGCTACTGCATTTTAGCGAACAAAAGTGGATTGAGATAGGCTTAAGTCCCAACCAGGCACGCATTGCGGCACAGTGTTACGATGAAGAATGGGTACATGAACGATATCAGCGAATTCAATCCAGTGATATTGGTATGGTAACTTATGTGGACGAAGATTACCCCCTATTAATGAAGGAAACAGTTGACCCACCTTGGGTAATGTATACAAAAGGGGATAAATCACTTTTGCACACATGTTCTGTAGCCATGGTAGGAACTCGCGTTCCTACTGCGTATGGTCGAAGAGCAGCGGAGATACTAACAGAGGAATTATGTAATGCAGGGATTACAGTGGTGAGTGGATTAGCGAGAGGAATTGACAGTATTTGCCATGAAACAGCCCTACGCCGGGGAGGCAACACGATTGGTGTGCTTGGAACAGCGATTGATCAAATTTATCCTCCCCAAAATGCCTCTTTGTTTGCAGAGATGGTTAGTAAAGGTCTGATCGTATCGGAGTATCCTCCAGGTACGAGGTCGCATCCCGGGATGTTTCCACAACGTAATCGCATTATTGCCGGTTTAACGAAGGGGACACTCGTTGTCGAAGCAGACGCTAGGAGCGGTTCCTTGATTACAGCGGATGCTGCGCTGGAGGCAAATCGAGATGTGTTTGCTGTTCCTGGGCCCATTACGTCACCGAAGAGTAGAGGCACGCTGAACTTGATTAAGCAAGGAGCCAAAACGGTCACTGAGGCTTCGGATATTATTGAGGAGTATGAAGCAGATTTGCGTACAAGGCAGGTTTCTTCATACAATAGAGAACAGAGTCTTAATCTTAAGAAGATCTCCAAAGCATCAGAAAGTGAGACTTCTGAGGAAAATCGTGTGGTGGTGCTGCTGGAACAAGGAACCATGACACTGGATGAACTGCTTGATGCTACGGCATGGGATTTTGGACTTTTACACGCAGTTCTGTTATCGTTAATCATAAAAAAAAGGATCGCTCAACTAGCGGGCACAAAATACAAGCTTATTTAGTAGTTGTTTTTGTCAAATCCTTAGTTAGTAAATGCGCAAAATTCAATTTTAAACATAGGTGGAGGGAAACATGGCGTTTATCCGCATCGCGGATACCTACTCCTTCCCCACTTCCTGAAATGTGTTGAATTTATAGCTCGTACTAACGAACTATACTCACCACATTTCAGGAAGTCTATCATATTCATGTGAGTAATTGAGAGGAGGAAGAGCCTATGGCGGATTCACTCGTCATCGTGGAATCGCCTTCCAAGGCGAAGACGATCGGCAAATACTTAGGCAGCAAATATATCGTCAAGGCTTCCATGGGTCATATCAGGGATTTACCTAAGAGCCAGATCGGCGTAGAGGTCGAAAATGATTTTAATCCCAAATATATTACCATTCGAGGTAAAGGCTCCATTCTAAAAGAGTTAAAGGATGCCCGAAAAAAAGTAAAAAAAGTATATCTGGCGGCTGACCCGGATCGCGAAGGTGAGGCTATTGCTTGGCATCTGGCGCATGCGCTGGAACTGGACGATACGGCGGATTGTCGTGTGGTGTTTAATGAAATTACGAAGCAGGCCGTCAAAGATGCTTTTAAAACCCCACGCAAGATCAATATGGATTTGGTCAATGCGCAGCAGGCACGACGGATATTGGATCGACTTGTCGGCTACAAAATTAGTCCATTGCTCTGGAAAAAGGTAAAAAAGGGTCTGTCAGCTGGGCGTGTACAGTCGGTTGCAGTGAAAATTATTTTGGACCGGGAAAACGAGATCAATGAGTTTGTACCGGAAGAATACTGGACGATAACAGCTAAACTAGCTATTAAGGACAGCACTTTTGAAGCGAAATTCCATAAGCTACGCGGCGAAAAGAAAGAGCTCTCTAGCGAAGCGGATGTACAAGAAGTGTTAGAAGCTATCGGAAAATCGTCTTACAAGGTGCGCGATGTGAAAGAGAAGGAGCGTTTACGCAATCCGTCTCCTCCATTCACAACAAGTTCCTTGCAGCAAGAGGCGGCTCGAAAGCTCAACTTCCGGGCATCTAAAACCATGTCTGTAGCGCAGCAGCTGTATGAAGGTGTGGATTTAGGTAAAGAAGGGACTGTGGGTCTGATTACGTATATGCGTACGGATTCCACACGGATCGCTACTTCGGCTCAAGAGGAAGCGAAAGAGGTCATTATTCAAAAATATGGCGAAGATTTTGTGCCTGAAAGTCCTCGTCAGTATTCAAAAAAATCGGCTAATGCTCAGGATGCGCATGAAGCGATTCGTCCAACCTCCGCCTTGCGTGATCCGGAAACCGTTAAGCCTTTTATGAGTAGAGACCAGTTCCGATTGTACAAACTGATATGGGAACGTTTTATGGCGAGTCAGATGGCTTCCGCTATTATGGATACTTTGTCCGTTGATATTGAAGCAGGCGAGACGATATTCCGGGCAGCCGGTTCGAAGGTTCGCTTTCCAGGCTTCATGAAAGTGTATGTGGAGGGGAATGACGACGGTAAAACCGAAGAAGATAAGCTGTTGCCGCCACTTCAGCCGGGCGATAAACTGAAAAAGGAATCGGTTGAACCAAAGCAGCATTTTACACAACCGCCTCCTCGCTATACGGAAGCACGACTGGTGAAGACACTGGAGGAATTGGGTATAGGACGCCCGAGCACGTATGCACCGACCCTGGAAACCATTCAGAAGCGCGGTTACGTCGCTATTGAGGAAAAGAAATTCTTCCCAACCGAGCTGGGAGAGTTGGTCATTGAGCAGATGGAAGAATTTTTTCCAGAGATTCTGAATGTAGAATTTACTGCGAATATGGAAGGTGATCTTGACCACGTCGAAGAGGGCGAAGGTGATTGGGTCAAGGTGTTGAGTGACTTTTACGAGTCATTCGAAAAGCGTCTGGAAGTGGCTGAAGAAGAAATGAAAGAAATTGAGATCAAGGATGAAGTATCCGACGTTATCTGTGACAAGTGTGGCAGTCAAATGGTATATAAGCTAGGCCGCTTTGGTAAATTTCTGGCCTGCTCTGCCTTCCCGGATTGCCGTAACACCAAGCCAATTGTCAAGGATATCGGGATGAATTGTCCTACATGCGGTGAGGGACATGTCGTCGAACGACGAAGTAAAAAAGGACGTGTCTTTTACGGATGTGACCGCTACCCAGAATGTGATTTTGTATCCTGGGATAAACCGTCCATTAAGCCTTGTCCAAGTTGCAGTGGCCTAATGGTCGAAAAACGTACTAAACAGGGGACGAAGCTCAACTGCACCGTCTGCGATCACAGCGAAATGCTGGAAGAGAGCGATGAGAGTGTAGAGACTTCTTAAGAACAAAGATAGCAGGGGGATTTAAAAGTGAGTGAACTACAAAAGGTAACGGTCATCGGAGCAGGTTTGGCGGGCAGCGAAGCTGCCTGGCAAATTGCAAGCCGTGGAGTGCCAGTTAAGTTATATGAAATGAGACCGGTTGTAAAAACACCCGCGCATCATACGGATAAATTTGCCGAATTAGTATGTAGTAATTCCTTGCGCGCGAATGGTCTGACGAATGCAGTAGGCGTACTGAAGGAAGAGATGAGAATACTAAACTCTTTGGTTCTGAGTGCGGCAGATCGCCATGCTGTTCCGGCTGGTGGGGCATTGGCAGTGGATCGTGATGGATTTTCCGGTCATATTACAGATACGCTTCATCAACATCCTTTGATCGAGGTCGTTAATGAAGAACTCCAGGAACTCCCGCAGGACGGTATCGTGGTCGTTGCAACGGGACCATTAACTTCTCCAGCTTTGTCAGAACAGATCAAAACGCTGATGGGAGAGGAGTATTTTTATTTCTACGATGCGGCAGCTCCGATTGTAGAGAAGGACTCCATCGATATGAGCAAGGTCTATCTGGCTTCCCGTTATGATAAAGGAGAAGCAGCTTACTTAAATTGTCCGATGAACGAAGCGGAATTTGATGCTTTCTATGAGGCTTTGATTACTGCTGAGGTGGCACAAGTCAAGGAGTTCGAAAAAGAAATCTACTTCGAAGGATGTATGCCTATCGAAGTAATGATGCAACGTGGGAAACAAACGGCATTGTTTGGACCGATGAAGCCTGTAGGTCTCGTAAATCCACATACAGGGGAACTACCCTATGCAGTTGTTCAGCTTCGACAAGACAACGCTGCAGGTACGCTATATAATTTGGTTGGTTTCCAGACTCACCTCAAATGGGGGGAGCAAAAGCGTGTGTTTTCAATGATTCCGGGACTCGAAGAGGCAGAGTTTGTACGTTACGGTGTGATGCATCGCAATACCTTTATTAATTCCCCACAGCAACTTCACCCAACTTATCAGTTCAAGGGAAGAAGCAATCTGTTCTTTGCCGGACAAATGACAGGTGTAGAGGGTTATGTAGAGTCGGCGGCCTCAGGTTTGCTGGCTGGTATAAATGCAGCACGAGCAGCACGTGGACAGGAAATGTTCGTATTTCCTGCGGAAACGACACTAGGCAGTATGGCACGATATATTACAACTGCTGACTTCAAACATTTCCAACCGATGAATGCAAACTTTGGTCTTCTTCCAAAGCTGGAGACACGCATTCGTAACAAAAAGGAAAAGAATGAAGCTCTCGCAAATCGCGCGTTGGAAAGTTTGCGCGGTTATATCAACCAAACGGGAGTTATGTCAACAGAAGTACAGGCATAAGGATGAAGGAAAAGGAGGAGCGCGTTATGGATATGTCCTTTCATGCTACCACCATCTGTGCTGTACGCCATAATGGCAAAGGAGCTATTGCGGGTGATGGGCAGGTAACGTTCGGCAACAGTGTTGTGATGAAGCAGACGGCTAAAAAAGTACGTAGATTGTATCGTGGTCAGGTCGTTGCGGGATTTGCGGGTTCGGTGGCCGATGCTATCACATTGTTTGAAAAGTTTGAAAATAAGCTGGAGGAACATCACGGCAATCTTCAAAGGGCTGCTGTAGAACTGGCTAAGGACTGGCGGCAGGATCGTGTACTACGCAAGCTGGAAGCGTTAATGATTGTGATGGACTCGTCCGGGATGCTGCTCATCTCTGGAGGCGGAGAAATTATTGAACCTGACGATGATGTGTTGGCCATTGGCTCAGGTGGTAATTTTGCATTGGCAGCTGCCCGTGCTTTCAAACGTCATGGCTCTGGTATGGAAGCAAAGGACATGGCACGGGAAGCGTTAGAGGTTGCTTCGGAAATATGCGTGTATACGAACAGTCAGATTATCGTGGAAGAATTGTAAATCGGCTCTGAGTATTCAAGGGTGGAGGAATGCAAAATGAATAATCAATCGTTGACGCCCAGACAAGTGGTATCCGAGCTGGATAAGTATATTGTCGGACAAAAGGAAGCTAAAAAATCTGTTGCTGTTGCCTTGCGCAACCGTTATCGGCGTAGTAAACTGCCGGATGATATTCGGGATGAAATTGTGCCCAAAAATATTTTGATGATCGGACCGACAGGTGTGGGTAAAACTGAAATTGCACGTAGACTTGCGCGGCTAGTGGGGGCTCCTTTTGTCAAGGTAGAGGCGACCAAATTTACAGAAGTGGGTTACGTCGGTCGTGATGTAGAATCTATGGTGCGGGATCTGATGGAAACCTCTATCCGTATCGTCAAGTCGGAACGAACAGAGAATGTGAAAGACAAAGCAGAGGACATGGCAAATGAACGGATTGTCAATATCCTTGTACCTGCAGAAAAGTCAAATAAATCGCAACGAAACCCTTTTGAAATGCTGTTTGGCAATAACACAGGGACTTCGGTAGAAGAAGAACCGCCACAACAGGACGGAACCTTAGCAGAGAAGCGACGTAAGGTTAAATTTGATCTGTTGTCCGGTAAGCTTGAGGATGATGTCATAGAGATTGATGTGGAGGATACCGCACCCAATATGCTCGATATGTTTGCTGGGCAAGGGAATGAACAAATGGGAATGAATATGCAGGAGATGTTCGGGAGTTTCCTGCCTAAGCGGACGAAGAAGCGCAAGCTACCAATCAAGGAAGCCCGCAAGGTACTGATTCAAGATGAAGCAGCCAAGTTGATCGATATGGATGATGTGATTCAGGAGTCTGTGAAGCGTGCTGAGCAATCGGGTATTATTTTTATTGATGAAATAGATAAGATTGCCAGCCAAGGCAAGGGAAGTGGCCCAGATGTGTCGAGAGAAGGAGTCCAGCGCGATATTTTACCTATTGTCGAGGGCTCTACCATTATGACCAAATACGGCCCGGTAAGAACAGATTACATTCTGTTTATTGCTGCAGGGGCTTTTCATGTGGCTAAACCATCAGACCTGATCCCAGAGCTTCAAGGTCGTTTCCCCATCCGGGTGGAGCTAAGTAGTCTGACCTTGGATGAGTTTGTGTCGATATTGACGGAGCCTAAAAATGCGCTGACCAAGCAATACACTGAACTGCTCCGCACCGAGGAAATAGAAGTCGAATTTTCTACGGAAGCGATCCGTGAGATCGCTAGTATTGCCGAGTCCGTTAATCGCAACACCGAAAATATCGGCGCACGGCGTTTGCATACCATCCTAGAGAAGCTGCTGGAGGATCTGTCATTTGAAGCACCAGAGCTTACATTGGATCGTATGATTATCACCCCGGAATATGTGCGTGAGAAGCTGGGAGATATTGCCCAAAACAGGGACCTTAGTCAGTATATTTTGTGAACTGAGTGTCTAAAAATAGGGTGTGTGATCCAGAATAACACTATCTTGCACCGTCGTTTAGTCCTAGACACAGGTTAAGTTGATGATTTTTCTGTCTATTCCAAAAGTAGGACGTATAATCTTTTACAGGTGTAAAGTGCTAAGAAAACATTCATTTTCTTGAAAAAAACCTGAAAAATTTAACATTTTATGCATCTAAAGCCCTCTTTTTTAAAAAAGATAGGGCTTTTTTCTTATTGTAATTAGGTCCCAACTCTACGAAACTTAGAATATATGACAGAAAGTTAAGATTTTCTACTTAAGACCTAAAAGAAATGTATAATTATGAAATTTTATTGTCGAAAAAAAGTGAAAAATCTTGTTTTATTGAATCTTACTTTGGAGTAGACGCTGGAGGGAGGAGCTAAATGAATCTGCTGGGTGATGTAAGCTTTCAAAAGCTTCAGGCAGGTGTACAGGCGGCCAATACGAGACAACGTGTGATGGCCGATAATATTTCCAATGCGGATACCCCGTATTTTAAGCGTTCGGAGGTTTCATTTGAAGAACTGCTTCAGCAGCAAATGGACGGTGATGTCACGCCATTGCGTGGAAAAGTAACCAATTCAAGACATTTCCAAATAGGACCTGTGAACTCCATTCCTGATGCCACGGTCACCAAAGATGGGTACTCAGTCATGAATAACAACATGAACAACGTAGATATAGACAGAGAAATGAGTCTTATGGCTGAAAATCAACTAAGATATAATACCTACATCCAAGAAATTAATGAGCGCATCAAAATGATGAGAACAGCGGTAGAAGGGAGATAGGACGAGGTGAAGATTAACAACGGCTTTGATATTAGTGCATCTGCTCTTACGGCCCAGCGGTTGCGGATGGACGTTATATCGAGCAACATTGCCAACGCAGAGACGACTCGGGCGAAGGTAGAGAATGGACAAGCAATTCCATATCGGAGAAAAACGGTTGTTTTGGAGCCGAACCAATCTGGCTTTGCCGATGTTTTGAAGGCTCAAATGGAAGGAAGTAGTACAAGCGCCGCTGGCGTTAAGGTTTCGCAAATTCAGGAAGATCAGTCACCTTTGAAGCCAGTGTACAATCCGGGTCATCCGGACGCTGATAAAGATGGCTATGTATATATGCCTAATGTAGACATAATGAAAGAAATGGTCGACATGATTTCCGCAACACGCTCATACGAAGCCAATGTAACAGCTCTGAATGCTTCAAAGGCGATGGTTTCCAAAGCGCTTGAAATCGGCCGCTAAGTTCCAGGACTACTAACTACTTAATAGGGAGAGTAAAACATGATTCAGAACGCCATGTTTAACGTACAGACACCGGTAATACAGCAGATTCAATCGCCTAACAATGAGTTGACGAAAGCGACGCCTTCCGAATCCTTGAAGGATTTTGGGTCCTTCCTAAAGGATGCTCTCAATGAAGTAGGGCAGCAGGAAGCCGCTACACACCAGATGTCCGACCAATTCATGGCAGGCAAAGTTGATGTAGATCAAGTCATGATCACTTCACAACAAGCGCTGCTTTCCCTGCAGCTTACTACACAGGTCCGAAACAAAGCGATCGAAGCCTATCAGGAGATCATGCGTACACAGATGTAAAGTGAGGGTTTAGCAAAGTTTCGGATGGGGTGACGGAGTGAACGAGAGAATCGCCCAATACCGGGATAGGATTTCCGGGTATTGGAATAATTTTAGCAAAAAACAGAAGATATTACTTGTTTCGACATTAGCATTCATCATTATCGCCATTGTAGTGCTAACGATGCAGTTTACCAAAACCGAATATGAGGTGGCCTTCCGGGATTTAAATGCAAATGATGCCGCTGGGGTCATTAAATATCTCGATTCTGCGGGTATACCGTATCAGCTTAATGCTGGTGGGACACAAATTTCAGTCCCAACCGCTAGTGCAGATAAGGCGAAGGTAGATGTTGGGTCCCAAGGGCTGATACAGAAGGGGTCAATCGGCATGAGCGCCTTTGACCAGTCCTCCTCGGCCATTGGCATGACGGAGAACGAGTTCAATGTGAAGTACAATAACGCATTGAACGGCGAAGTACAGCAACTGTTGGAACGGATGGACGGTGTCCAAAGCTCCAAAGCTGTCATTAATATGCCAAAGGAAAACATCTTTGCCGGACTTGAAGAAAAGGACAAAGCCTCTGCTTCGGTTCAAATGGAATTCGAACCTGGTTTTACTCCCAATCAACAAGCGATCGACGGATATTTTAACCTGGTAAAAACGGCTGTACCGAATTTGCCAGTAGAAAACATTACGATCACCAATAAGGAGTATGAGTTAATTCCAACGGCCAAGGGCGGCCAAGGCGGACTCACGAGTGGTGTTCAGGAAAACATGGCTCTACAGAAGAAGTTTGAGAGCGATGTAAGGAATAATGTCCAACAATTTTTGTCGAAAATTGTTGGAGACGACAAGGTAAACGTGCTGGTTATGTCCCAGCTAAATTTCGACAAAGTAACATCAAAGGAACAAATGGTCACACCTGTTGACCAAACGAAAATGAAGGGTATTGAAATCAGTGCCCAACAAATTCAGGAAAGTTATACGGGCAGTAGTGGACAGACTGGAGGAGTTGCAGGGACAGGAACGCAGGATGTCCCGGGTTACCCTGGAGGAGCCAATTCCGGCAATACCAGTTCGGATAAGAGCTCAAGTACTATTAACTACGAAGTTAACCGAATTGCAAGGGATATTATCCAAAGTCCGTACACTGTAAAAGATTTAACCATTAATGTAGCAGTTGAACCACCAACAGGTCAGCAAACGTTGGATACTGCAACTCAGACAGCAATTCAAAACATTTTGGTTAATATTGTAAGAGCGTCGCTAGCGAATTCCGGTACTACTTTTACAGACGCTGATTTGGCTAAAAAGGTTTCAGTGTTCTCACAAGCTACTCCGGCGCCTACGAGTACCAATACATTCTTCTCAGCTTCCAACCCGTGGATGTGGGGCATCGGAGCTGCAGTTCTGGCACTGTTGGCGGGTGTAATCTTCTTCATCGTACGCAGTCGTCGTAATCAGGAAGAAGAGTTGGATGAAGAATTGCAACTTATGCCAACGCCGACGGAATTCCCGTCCATTACTATGGAAAGTGTGACAAATGAAAGTCAAGTGCGTAAACAGCTTGAAAGTCTGGCGAAAAAGAAACCCGACGAATTCGTCAATCTGCTTCGTACATGGCTGGCTGACGAATAGAGGTGAGTTCATTGGCAAAGGCAAGCAGTCAAGGTTTAACGGGAAGACAGAAAGCAGCTATTCTTTTGATCACAATGGGGCCAGAAGTATCTGCTCAAATATTCAAGCATTTGCGTGATGAAGAGATCGAGCAACTTACATTGGAAATTGCCAATGTACGGAAGGTCGATGCCATTGAAAAGGACTCCATTATGGCCGAGTTTCATCAAATTTGCCTGGCTCAGGAGTACATTTCACAAGGCGGTATTAATTACGCCAAAGAAATATTGGAAAAAGCGCTCGGATCGCAAAAAGCAGTTGAGGTCATTAACCGTTTGACAGCGACATTACAGGTGAGACCTTTCGATTTTGCTCGTAAGGCAGATCCGAACCAGATATTGAATTTTATACAAAATGAGAATCCGCAAACCATTGCTCTCGTGCTTTCATACTTGCAGTTCGAGCAAGCGGCGGCAATTCTATCGTCCCTGCCACAGGAAAAGCAGGCAGATGTGGCCCGGCGTGTTGCTGTCATGGACAGTACATCTCCGGAAGTCATTTCTCAAGTGGAGAGAGTATTGGAGCAAAAGCTCTCGGCAACTGCGACGCAGGATTACACGAATGCAGGCGGTATCGAGTCTATCGTTCAGATTTTGAATGGCGTAGACCGCGGAACTGAGCGTACAATTCTCGACTCGCTTGAAATTCAAGACCCTGAACTGGCTGAGGAAATCAAGAAAAGAATGTTTGTTTTCGAGGATATCGTCAATGTGGACAACCGGTCCATTCAACGTATTATTCGCGATATCGACAATGCAGACTTGCAATTGGCGCTTAAAGTGTCCAGTGAAGAAGTACGCGATGTGATTTTCCGAAATATGTCGAAACGTATGGCAGAAACCTTCAAAGAGGAAATGGAGTACATGGGACCGGTGCGGCTGCGTGATGTGGAAGAAGCACAAACACGTATCGTATCAACGATCCGCAGATTGGAAGAGGCCGGTGAGATTATAATCGCACGCGGCGGAGGAGATGACATCATTGTCTAACTTGATTAAATCTTTCCAATATGTGCCTGTAGAGGCTTTGAAAACGATTGATGTGGCACATACGTACGTGTCAGAAACGACGGATGAAGAAATCACAACCGAATATACGGAGCCGGAGCCTCAGCGAGATTATGAGGCAGAACGGCTCCGAGATGAAATGCTGAATGATGCTAAGGACTTTGCCGAACGTCAGGTGCGCGAGGCGGCTGAAGAAGCGGAACGAATGCTTCAGGAAGCACAGCAGCAGATTGAAGATTGGTGGCAGGAACGACGCGAGCATGACGATCAGTTGATTCAGTCGATAAAAGCAGATGGATTTCAGCAAGGATATGAAGAAGGCCAGCAGCTGGCCGAGGCTGAGCTTCAGACGAAATCGGAGCAGATGATGGAAGAAGCACAAGATATTCTGCGTCAGGCCTATGAGATTAAGGAACAACTGATTCAGGAAGCCGAGCCTTTTCTGGTTGAACTGAGTAGTGCGATTGCCGAGAAGGTGATTGAAAAACAGCTTAGTCTTGAACCGGAATATACGATTGAGTTAATTCGCAAAAATTTGGCTCGTAAGCGAGAAAAAGGAATCATTACATTGTGTGTGTCGCCTCAGCATTTCGCATTTGTGCAAGGTGCACGGGAAGAATTGTCATTAACTGTCGATTCGCAGGCAGAACTGCAAATTATTCCTGATGGTACCGTAAAGGATCGCGGTTGCGTCATTCGTTCTTCCTTTGGAAGTGTGGACGCCCGGATCGATACGCAATTAGCTGAGATTAAAAAGGAACTACTGCGTCTGGCACATGAAAATGAGGAGCGAAGACATGAAGGGGCTTAATGCGCAGCGCTACATGGATCATTTGCGACAGCTGGACCCAGTTCGGGTTAATGGCAAGGTTACACAGGTTATCGGCTTGATGGTTGAATCGGAAGGTCCAGACGCTAGTATCGGGGATGTTTGTTATATTTATCCGGGCAAAGCGGCAAAGCCATTGCAGGCAGAGGTTGTTGGCTTCAGAGACAATAAAGTGCTTCTGATGCCACTTGGAGAACTACAATCCATTGGTCCTGGTTGTGATGTCGTAGGAACAGGGAAGCCGCTGAACGTGCAGGTTGGATCGGAGCTGTTAGGCAAGGTGCTGGATGGTTTGGGTCAGCCTTTGGACGGATCACTGATTCCCTCGCGAATGGCGAGATATTCAACCTTCAATATACCGTCCAATCCGCTGAATCGTCCGCGTGTGCAGGAACCCATTAGTATCGGAGTACGTGCAATTGACGGGTTGCTTACGATTGGTAAAGGACAACGGGTTGGTATTTTTGCGGGTTCGGGTGTAGGTAAGAGTACTTTGATGGGGATGATTGCCCGTAATACGGAAGCAGATGTGAACGTAATTGCCCTGATCGGAGAACGTGGACGCGAGGTGCTGGACTTTATTGAACGGGATTTGGGCCCAGAGGGACTAGAACGCTCTGTAGTCATTGTGGCAACTTCCGACCAACCTGCGTTGATCCGTATTAAGGGTGCACTTATTGCAACGACGATAGCGGAGTATTTTCGGGATCGCGGGTTGAATGTCATGCTAATGATGGATTCAGTTACCCGGTATGCGATGGCTCAGCGTGAAGTCGGTCTAGCAGTAGGGGAACCACCAGCAATGAGAGGATACACTCCATCTGTGTTCGCTAGTCTGCCTAAGCTGCTGGAACGCGCAGGGACAGGACCTACTGGCTCTATAACCGCCTTTTATACGGTGTTGGTTGATGGTGACGACATGAACGAGCCCATCGCAGATGCGGTGCGTGGGATATTGGATGGACACATTGTCTTGAATCGCGGGATTGCGAACAAAGGACATTTTCCTGCAATTGATGTGTTAGCAAGTATTAGCCGGGTCATGAAGGACATTGCACCACGAGATCAGATAGATGCTGCCGAAAACATTAAGCGCTTGATGGCCATTTACAAAGATTCAGAGGACCTGATTAACATTGGGGCTTATCAACAGGGTTCGAATGCAGAAATTGACGAATCTATGGAGCGCATACGGGATATATGGGATTTTACAAGACAAAGAACGGATGAAAAGGCTGAACTGGACGAAGTACGAGAACGTTTGATTTCTGAATTTACGAGGAGATGAAGGTTGAACGATGAGATTTCAGTATTCCTTTCAAAAAGTTGTAGACTTGAAAACGAACGAAAAGTCACAGGCTGAATGGCTGCTTTCCAGTGCTGTTGGACAATTGCAGGTTGAGGAGCAGACATTAACACAGCTTATAGGCGAAAGGAATCGGGTCATATCCGCCATTCAAAAGGCTGCCGAAGATTGCGCGCCACTCTCTAGCATTCAGGAATTACAAGCTTATGTCAATCATCTGGACCAATGTATTACACGCAAGCATAGGGATGTTCAATATGCGCAGCAAAATGTGCAAAGCAAACAAACCGTTTTGACCGATAAAATGCTGGATGAACAAGTTTGGCTGAAAGCGAGAGAGAAGGCCAACGTGAAATTCCAACAGGAAATGCTCCTGCGCGAGCAGAATGAGCTGGATGAAATGGCTTCCGTGCGATTTGCCATGAAAGCCCGGTAAGCGGAACGTCATAGGATACGCATATCAGCTGCCTGAGGAGGAAGACGATGGCACAGAAGTTAGCAGAAAATGAACTGGATATGGATTTAGGGAAAGAATCAGGCGGGGGATTTGAACGGTTTATGTTTTTCCTGATTCCGATTGTTTTCACAATTGTTCTGGTCGGAGTCTTGCTCACACTGTTCAATATGGACTTCAGAAGCGAAATGATCTCATTAGGGAACAAAATACCAATTGTTAAAAATTGGATTCCTGAACCGAAGGATAAGGCAACCCAGACAAAAGAGGCAGATCAGAAGGCACAGTCTGAAAGCTCTGAAGCAACCATTCAGCAGTTAAAAGCAGATTTAGCCAAGCAGACGGAAGAACTCAAAAAGGCTACGGCTGCTAAAACGACACAAGATAAAAAGGTTACTGAACTTCAAAATCAGGTCAATACACTGCAAACGCAACAGGAACAACAGTCGCAGACGGGTCAACAGGGACAGGTCGGGCAGCAGGGACAAGCAGGTACGCAAACTACAGACGGAACAACAAGTGAAGATCCTTATGTAAAACAGACCAGAGAACTTGCCAGCATGTATGAAGGAATGACGGCAAGTAAAGCTGCACCGATCATGGAGAATCTGACTACGGAAGAGACCGTGCAGCTGTTAAGTTATATGGACCCTGCCAATAGTGCGAAGATTTTGCAAAAGATGGACGCTAAAAAAGCAGCGGATATTACGATGGCTCTGAAAAACGTAACGCCATCTACGGATTTATCGGTAGCGGCGTTGCAGTCCCGTTTGAAAAAGGATCAGGGTAGTACAGCTGGAACGACGAGTAAAAGTCTGCAAAGTACTCAAATCAGCAGCACATTTGCTTCCATGGACAAGAAAAGTGGTGCCGAACTTATTTTACAAACTTACAAAATCAGTCCAGATAAGGCATTAAACATATTAAATACAGTAGATGATTCGACACGTGCTTCTTTACTGCAAAATATGTCTGCGAAGGATGCAGGTCAGACCGCGAAAATTTTGAATAAGCTGATGGGCAGTAAGTAATTTAAATTGAAGGGAGGTGAAAAATATATGACCCTTATTTCTCAAAGTGTATCTCTTAGCTCTAGTCCAACAGCTAGCAGTACGACAGCGTCAGCAACAAGTACAACCACGGCTGCTGGAGCAACCACGGGCGCCTTTAATCAAACACTAACGCAAATGATGACAGGTGGGCAAACAGGCTCAGCTGGAACAGATGCGAATGGTTCTCCATTAGTTATGGTACTACCGCTTATTGCAAACGGAGAATCTGCGGAAGCTCCAACCGAGCCGCTTGTTGAAACATTGGCTCCTTTGCTGCAAAATCTCGAAAAGTTGGATGATCAGGTAGTTGCCGATCCTGCGCTGCTTGCAGCTTTACAATCATGGATTCAGCAAGTACAACAGTTTTTGCAAGGCAATGGAACCAATCAACAGGCAGACGGCGGGGAAACGGCAGAGGCTACAGGCTTAACGGCCTTGGCAGCTAATCCGGCAACTCTTCGGTTTGCATTACAGGACGCTTTGTCACAACTTGCCAATGTAGCAGAGCAGGCTTCGGGCGACCAAAAGGCTAAGGTGACACAGTTACTACAATTGCTTCAAAGCGCAACAGCTGGGACTGGAGCTATTTCCGATGAGCAGTGGAATGGAGTATTGAAAGCTGTGGAACTTGCTGATAGTGGAGATTCACAAGTGGTTCAGCCTTCTGCACAACGGGCAAACGGTGCTCAGACATTAACTGCAGCATCTACAAACAAACAGGTTGCTCCTCAGCAGCAAGCAAGTCAGGGTGAAACTAGCCAGCAAGGCTCAGAAGGACAACGTTCATCAACGAATCTTCTCGTTCAGTCCGCAGTTAAAACGACTGTAACGGATGAAGCGGGTACATTCGTAGATGCAGCTGAGCAAGCGGATCCGTCGGCAACTGATAATCAGACTCCGGTGATCACGACTGCGGGGCAGCTTTCGGTACAAACGCAGGGAACAACACCTTCGGCTCCGGCTCAACCAGTCGTACATGTACGACAATTTGCCAAGGAGATGACTGAGTTTGTAGTGCAGAAACTTGATATTGTAAAGCACACTGGTTTGACAGAAGCGACCATCATGCTTCGTCCAGATCATCTGGGCCAGCTGGAGGTTAAGCTGACGATGCAAAACGGCCATCTGGTTGCCCAGTTTATGACTGAGCATAGCGGGGCGAAGGATCTGCTGGAACAGCAAATGTCTCAGTTGCGTACGAGTCTTCAGAGTCAAGGTATTCAAGTGGATAAAGTAGAAGTAACGCACAATGAGTCGCTATCCTCCCATATGTATCAGGATGGACGCGGTTCTGGAGCTAATCAGCAGCAGCAATCTAACCAACGTTCTAAAGCTCGAGGTAGAGAAGAGAGCGAGGATGCTTTGAAGGTAGCTGAAATGACAGAAGAGCTTCGTAACTGGACAGCAGAACAACGCGCAGATGACATGAATCGGACAGGCTCCTTTACAGCACAAGCGTAATGATGGAGGTGAGAACACAATGACGACTACAGACAACAATGTATCCACCAGTAACGTCTGGCCGAATTACAATGTGAATAATGTCAAAACAGCAAGCGCCAAGGATACTAAGACGATGGGTAAAGATCAATTTTTAAAGATATTGATCACTCAGCTACAAAATCAGGATCCAATGCAGCCTTTGGAGGATAAAGAATTTGTCGCTCAAATGGCACAGTTTTCCTCGGTGGAACAACTGATGAACATATCTACGCAGTTGACTGCATTGGGACAGTCTTTGGGTACAGCTTCTGGTTTGATAGGAAAAGAAGTTAGCTGGATTGAGCCGGGTAAAAAGGATTCCATTACAGGTGAAGCAGGCGCAGGTACAGTGAAAAGTGGAATCGTAGATTCCATCGTTATTCGCGACGGTGTGCAGTATGCCAAAATGGGAGCGGCTGAGGTGGCATTAAAAGATGTAACATCAGTAAGCCAGGCTAACACAACGGCTCCTATTACTGATACGTCAGATACTACATCTTCTTCCTCTACTGGAAGCGGTGAGAACTCATGAATGACAGGATAACGGTCGGACGCCTTTTTCCTACCAATGTTCCTCCGGCAGCGATTTCTCAAAACCGAGTAAATTCGGTAACAAAGGACACCAAGCCGTTTGGTCAGGTGTTGCAGGAACAGGTGCTCAAGCTCAGCAACCATGCAGCCAAGCGACTGGAGCAGCGAGGAATAGAGTTGAGAAGTGACCAAATGGCGAAAATTAACTCTGCTGTGGATAAGGCTGCTGCCAAGGGCGCTAAAGAATCTTTGATTTTAATGCAAGATATGGCTTTGATTGTTAGTGTGCCTAATCGAACAGTTGTTACTGCGATGGACAAGCAGTCCATGGAGGATAACGTATTTACGCAGATAGATAGTGCTGTAATTATTTCATAATAAGTGGCTGGCCCGAATAGGAAAGCCATGAAAAAGCCGCGGATCGACTGATGCGGCCAACTAAGCAACCAATCAGAGGAGGATTTATACTCAATGTTGAGATCAATGTATTCAGGTGTATCGGGCATGAAGGGCTTTCAAACAAAGCTGGACGTTATCGGTAACAACATTGCAAACGTAAATACTACAGGCTTCAAGTCCAGCCGAGTGATGTTCAAGGATATTTTGAGCCAAACCAGCTCGGGCGCAAGTGCGTCTGGAGAAGAAACGGCAGGAAGTAACGCAAAGCAAATTGGTTTGGGTTCGACTGTGTCCTCCATTGACACGCTCCATTTGCCAGGAAGTGCCATGACAACAAATAATCCAACAGATTTACGCCTTAATGGTGATGGTTTCTTTTTGGTTAAAATGAGTGCGGATCAAGAGGCTCCATACTTGACTAGAGCAGGAGATTTTCATATTGACGGAAATAGGCATTTGGTAACTTCCGACGGTTTTTTTGTTGCTGATTCAGGTGGTGGAGTTCCCATTACGTTAGCAGACGATGTTACTGCTTTCTCAATCTCTCAGGATGGAACCATTGTACAAACTTTGGCATCTGGTGAAACAGATAATGCTACCAAAATTGGAGTAACTAAAGTAATCAATCCTGAAGGATTGGAAAAAATCGGGGGTAGTCTGTATCGTGCTACAGTTAACTCTGGAAACGAGGGTGAAATCACTGCTATGGAAGCAAACAGCGCTGATGATGGCACCGGTGCTATCATCGCGGGTCAGCTGGAAATGTCCAACGTTGACCTGACAGGCGAATTTACCGAAATGATCGTAGCTCAGCGTGGATTCCAAGCGAACTCACGTATCATTACGACTTCGGATGAAGTGCTTCAGGAAGTTGTAAACTTGAAACGATAATCTCATTTAAACGCGGAGGAGTAGAGGCTCCTCCGCACCTATCAGGAGGTTGGTGTTACGATGATCCCGTTAACGCGGCTGAACGGCTCGCCTATGTGGCTTAATGCGCTGCTCATTGAGACTGTGGAGGAAACACCGGATACATACGTCACTTTGGTGACGGGGAAACGGTTGATTGTATTGGAAAAAGCGGCAGATGTCGTCTCCTTGATCAAGAGTTACAGCCGTGAAATCGGCATGCATGCCGCCACGATAAAAGTGCAACAAATGGAGGAAGACGAATGAAGAAGATGCTGCCATGGCTCATTACAATTTTACTCGCGATTACTTTGATTGCAGGCGCGGCCTTTGTACTTATACCAGCGCTTAGCGGGAAGAAGTCGGAAGTCATACCGAATGCGCAAGCCGCTCAAGCAGAACAACTTCCAAGATTGTCAGCGGATGAATTGGTGGAAGTAAGCTCTGAAATTACCGGTATCAAAACGAATTTGGCAGACGCAGATTACATTGTACAGATGAATCTTGCTTTTCAATTGAATGATGCCAAAGCAAAAGAAGCTTTTGAAAAAATTAAGGACATCAGTATTAAGCCCATCGTTATTCAATTACTTGCAGACACCAAACCTGATGAGCTCAGAACGGCTAAAGGCCGGGATCAGTTCAGTGACAAGCTGACGGATCTCATCAACAAGTCGCTCCCTGAAGGTCACCTGGGGAACGCCAAAATTACAGACTTTTTGCTGGCAGCCATTTGATTCCAGGTGATCTTGTCAGGAACACGTAAGGGGGTGAATAACATTGGTGGATGTACTGTCACAAGGGGAAATTGATGCCCTTTTAGCAGCTCTCTCGTCCGGTGAAATGGATGCGGAAGAACTCAAAAAGGAAGAAACCCAAAAGAAAGTTCGCGCTTATGATTTCAAGAGAGCGCTTAGGTTTTCCAAGGACCATATACGAAGTCTGACGCGGATACACGAGAACTTTGCCCGGTATCTGACCACTTATTTTTCAGCACAGCTTCGTACTTTTGTCCAAATTAATGTCGTTCAGGTGGAGCAGCTTCCATATGATGAATTCATTCGCTCCATTCCGAAAATGACCATTCTAAACATTTTTGAAGCTGAACCACTGGAAGGCCGAATGGTGCTTGAGGTTCACCCGAACGTAGCTTATGCCATGCTGGACAGGCTTCTCGGAGGAACAGGTTCGGCACCAACTAAGGTTACCGCATTGACCGAAATCGAGACGACGATCATGGAGCGAATTTTCAGCCGTACCTTTGATAGCCTGCAAGAGGCTTGGAAAACGGTACTGGACATTGAACCACGTCTAGAGGCTATGGAAACAAATCCGCAGTTCATGCAGATTGTTTCGCCGAATGAGACGATTGCTCTGATTTCGCTTAGCACCAAAATTGGTGATACCACAGGGATGATTAACCTCTGTATCCCGCACGTGGTATTGGAACCTATTATGGCCAGACTGTCCACGCACCAGTGGTTTACATCCGAAAAGAAATCAAGGGCGCCTGAAGAGATAGACGCCTTGAGATTACGGGTCACCAAAGCAGAGCTTCCTATTATTGCGGAGTTGGGTGAATCCCGGATAAATGTAGCTGAGTTTTTAGGCCTTTCGGTAGGGGATGTCATTTCATTGAACAAGCCAGTCAAAGAAGGACTATCCATCCGGGTAGGCGAGAGATTGAAGTTTATGGGAAGTCCCGGCATGGTAAGAGATCGTGTTGCCGTACAAATTGATGAAATTGTCAACGAAGGAGTTGAAGAAATTGACGAGTAAAGACTATTTGTCCCAGGAGGAAATTGATGCCTTGCTGAAACAGTCTGAAGCGGGGACGGATTCTACTCCCGCAGGCAAGACCGTTGACGATTTTCTGACTTCCCTGGAGCAAGATGCTCTCGGGGAAATCGGTAATATAACGTTCGGCAGCGCAGCTACGGCTCTTTCCACACTGCTCGGTCAAAAGGTGGATATTACGACACCTAAAGTTTCAATTATTACACGTTCTGAATTTGAAACTGCATTTCCAAAGCCGCACGTAGCCGTACATGTAAATTATGTCGATGGATTTGAAGGCATTAACTCGCTCGTAATTAAAAAGCGTGATGCGCAGGTTATAGCAGATTTAATGCTTGGTGGTGGAGGAAATCCGGCAGATGAAGAATTGAATGAAATTCACATCAGTGCTGTGCAGGAAGCGATGAACCAGATGATGGGATCGTCTGCGACCTCTATGTCTACCATGTTTAATCGTTTTGTTAATATATCTCCACCAGGGATTGATATTTTGGATCCTCTGCACGGTGATGGAGTATCCAGCCTGCCAGATGAAGAGACGTTGATTACAGTATCCTTCCGGTTATTGATTGGAGATCTGATTGACTCTACGCTGATGCAACTGTTACCTGTTAATTTCGCCAAGAAGATGGTGAGCATCTTAATGAATGGCGGAGAGGATGACGAGCAACCGCAAGCATCCGTACAGCAGGCAGCTGCAACAGCTGCTCCCGAAGCGCCGACACAAGCTAGTACTCCGCAGCCGCCGTCACCAGCCTACCAACAGCCGCCTGCAGCCGCGCAGGTGCCGCAAGATGTAGGCTATGGGCAACAACCGCCGATGTATCCTCAAGACCCGGGATATGGGCAGCAGGGCGCTCCAGGGTATGGAACGCCGGGTTATGGAATGCCAGCAGGTGTACCGCCGCAAGTGCCTTATGGAACGCCTCATCATTACGGGGCCGTACCGCCAGGGCGCAATGTAAATGTGCAGCCTGTACAATTTTCTAATTTGCAGTCCGGTGGATTTCCGCAAGTGGATGAAAACAATTTAAATTTATTGATGGACATTCCCCTTAGAGTCACCGTAGAATTAGGAAGGACCCAAAAGCAAATTAAAGATATTCTGGAGCTCTCACAAGGTTCAATTATTGAACTGGACAAGCTTGCCGGGGAGCCGGTGGACATTATGGTTAACAACAAACTGATTGCCAAGGGCGAGGTTGTCGTAATCGACGAGAACTTTGGCGTGCGTGTAACGGATATTGTAAGCCAATGGGACCGAATTCAAAAATTACAATAAAAGCATAATTTAGGGAGGATTTATTTCAGATGGCAAACCGTATTTTGATCGTGGACGATGCTGCATTTATGAGAATGATGATTCGGGACATCCTGTCCAAAAATGGATTTGAAGTAGTAGGAGAGGCCCAGGATGGATCACAGGCCATTGAAAAATTCAAGGAGCTTCGTCCGGACCTGATTACGATGGATATCACGATGCCTGAGATGGACGGCATTGCCGCTCTGAAGGAAATCAAACAAATTGACCCGAATGCAAAGGTTATCATGTGTTCCGCGATGGGTCAGCAAGCTATGGTAATTGATGCCATTCAAGCTGGCGCAAAAGATTTTATCGTTAAGCCATTCCAATCGGATCGGGTTATCGAAGCCATCAACAAAACACTGGGTGTGTAAGGCGCATCCAGTATGGATACACAACAGGGTGCCTCTGACGCTTTGAGTACATCCAGCAATATAGGAAACATTGCTTGGGTCCTTTTCGTGCTAATCTTTATCATCGTACTGATCGTGTACTTGATACGGTTTTTGAGTAAAAGAAATCAGAGCTGGTTCAGCAACCGCTCCGTTCGCATACTGGGAGGCGTGGGGCTTGGCCCCAATAAATCCCTTCAGCTTGTTGAAGTTGGTAGCAGTGTGTACCTCATTGGTGTGGGAGAAGATATCCGGCTTGTTGACAAAGTATCCGATCCTGAAGAAGTGGAGCAAATTTTGGCCGCACTGGAGCAGGAAGCTTCTCTGCAGCGCGGCCCGATTGCCCCGCTATTCGCTAAAATTGCGGATAAGCTTCGCCGGAACAACGCGGCACAGCAGCAGCAGTCTGAAGAGGAGACGTCTTTTCATGAGATGTTTGAATCCAAGCTCCGGCAGATGCCGAATCGCAAGGATAAACTTGAAAAGCTGCGCAATGAGGAGAATACTACAGATCGGTCGGGAGATTCATGAGAAAAAAGATTATACTAGCATGTTTGCTGCTTGTCTTATTCAGCTTCATTTCGGTGACGGCGGCCTCTGCGGAACCGATTCCGAACATTGATATTCAAGTCGGCAATTCGGACAAAGGACAGCCCGGTGCCACCTCGCTGTCTATTATTTTACTTATTACTGTCATTAGTGTAGCGCCCGCGTTGCTTGTACTTATGACAAGTTTTACGCGTATCGTGATTGTACTTGGCTTTGTGCGAACTTCACTGGGAACTCAGCAGATGCCGCCCAATCAGGTGCTTGTCGGACTGGCCTTGTTTCTCACTTTATTTATTATGGCACCGACCTTCTCCGCTATGAACGAAACTGCGCTTCAGCCGTATCTCAAGGGGGATATAACACAGTCTCAGGCACTGGATAAGGCATCGGTACCCATTAAGACCTTTATGTTCTCTCATACACGTGAGAAGGATCTACTGCTCTTTATGAAATACACCAAGATGGAAAAACCAAAGAATTATCAAGATATTCCACTAACGGTGATGGTTCCGGCTTATGCAATCAGTGAGTTGAAAACGGCATTTCAGATGGGCTTTATGATTTTCATACCCTTTTTAGTTATAGACATTGTAGTGTCCAGTACACTCATGGCTATGGGGATGATGATGCTACCACCAGTAATGATCTCGCTTCCTTTTAAAATACTGCTCTTCGTACTTGTAGATGGTTGGTATTTGGTCGTCAAATCATTACTTCTGAGTTTTAATACATGAATACTTTCTGCAAGGACAGCAATCAAGGAGGACGGCAATGACTTCGGAGTTTATTATTTCCCTGGCTGGGCAAGCGGTGTACATTGTACTCAAGGTGAGTGCTCCGATGCTGATTTTGGGGCTAGTCGTGGGTTTGATTATCAGTGTTTTTCAAGCGACAACTCAAATTCAGGAGCAGACACTGGCCTTTGTTCCGAAGATTGTCGCCGTATTGCTGGCATTGCTTTTGTTCGGGCCCTGGATATTGACCACATTAGTGGACTTTACGTATAACATTCTGGACAATCTGTACAAATATATAGGTTAGGCTGAAAAGTGATGAACATATTGTTGCAGAGTTTTCCTGTTTTTTTGCTGATTTTTTGTCGGATTACCTCGTTTTTTGTAGTAGCGCCTATTTTTTCAACCCGAGGGGTACCTAATATCTTTAAGGTCGGAATTTCAGGATTTCTAGCTTTGGTCGTGTATCTTACATATGGTACGCATCAACAGGTGCCGACCGATGTAGCATATGTGCTGTTAGTAGGGCGTGAGGTGCTGATCGGGTTGTTGCTGGGGTTTACTGCATATTTGTTCATGACAGCGATCCAAACCGCAGGTTCATTTATAGACCTACAGGTGGGATTCGGAATGGCCAGTGTATTTGATCCCATGACAGGGGCTTCAACGCCTCTTACGGGTAATTTCAAGTTCGCCATAGCTGTATTGTTCTTTTTGAGCATAAACGGGCACCATCATCTGCTAAACGCTATTTTATACAGTTATGATTGGGTACCGCTGACAAATGATTTTTTTATAAAGCTGTATGGTGGCAGTGTAACTGAATTCCTGGTACGTTCTTTTGCGGAATCGTTTATGCTGGCCTTTCAAATTGCTGCTCCCATTGTAGTAGCTACCTTTTTAACGGATGTGGGACTCGGTTTTTTAGCTAAAACAGCACCGCAATTTAATATTTTTGTCATTGGCGTGCCGCTAAAAATAATTGTGGGATTGTTCATGTTACTGCTTCTTATGCCAGGTTTTGCTTTTATATTCGAAAGATTGTTTTCTGTGATGTTCGAATCCATGCGCAACTTGTTGGATGTTATGGGTAATCGTCCTTAATGTCTGGTCTGGAGGAACGTAGTTTGTCATTTAAATATGCTATGAACCTGCAGTTGTTCTCAGGGGAAAAAACGGAAAAAGCTACACCCAAGAAGAAACAGGATGCAAGACAAAAAGGGCAGGTTGCCAAGAGCATGGAGTTGCCCGCTGCTGGTGTCCTGCTAGTTACGTTTTTTTGCCTCATGATTTTCGGCGGGTATTTTAAGGATCATGCGGTCCGCTTGTTTCGGGATATTTTTGTGAATCGGCTGTCTATGGAAGTAACACCGAATACAACGCTACTGATGATGGGTGAGTATGGTGTGCAAATCTTGATTATGCTGGCTCCTATTTTTGTGGGTGCCATTGTCATCGGGATCGCAGCGAATTATATGCAGATCGGTTTTTTATTAACCGGAGAGGGCATTACACCCAAGTTTAGCAAGATTGACCCGATTAAAGGATTCAAAAATATTTTTTCCATGAGGTCATTAGTTGAATTCCTGAAATCTGTTTTAAAAATGACCGTAATTGGTTATCTGGTGTACAGCGTACTTTGGAAAACAAAGGCTGACCTACCCAAACTGGCTGAGATGTCCGGCGACCAGATGTTGAGTTTTACGGCTTCATTAACAATGGAACTGGGACTCAAAATTGGTGTGGTGCTGTTCATTTTAGCAATATTGGATTATATGTATCAACGTTATGAGCATGAGAAAAATCTGAAAATGTCCAAACAGGATATCAAAGATGAGTACAAGAAAATGGAGGGTGACCCGCTGATCAAAGGGAAAATTCGCGAGCGGCAGCGCCGTATGGCTATGCAGCGCATGATGCAGGAGGTTCCTAATGCAGATGTCATCATCACCAACCCTACGCACTTTGCTGTGGCTTTGAAATATGACGGTTCGGAGATGGAGGCGCCGCAGATTATTGCGAAAGGACAAGATTATGTCGCGCTCCGAATTAAGGAAATTGCCAAGCAAAACGGCGTTATAACGATGGAAAACAAGCCGCTGGCGCGGGCGCTGTTTCAAAGAGCCGAAATCGGGGATGCGATACCAGCTGATCTTTTTCAGGCCGTTGCTGAAGTGCTGGCGTATGTATATAAATTAAAAGGTAAAGTGAAATAAAGGGATCGGAGGCCAAGAGACCCGTGAAAATAAAAGAAATAACCGTCCTTGCAGGCGTCATCGGTATCGTTCTTATGATGATTCTCCCGATCCCTTCATGGCTGCTGGATATTCTGCTCGTCATTAATATTTCTATTGCTTTGATGATTCTACTTGTTTCAATGAACACGAAGGAAGCTTTACAGTTCTCTATCTTTCCTTCATTGCTGCTCATTACAACGTTGTTTCGTTTGGCGCTCAACATTTCTACGACCAAACTTATTTTAGGTGAGGGTCATGCCGGCGAAGTAGTTGCTACGTTTGGTAGCTGGATTGCAGGCGGCCAAATTGCCGTCGGTTTTGTTGTCTTCCTCATTCTTGTGGTCGTACAGTTCATTGTTATTACCAAAGGATCGGAGCGGGTAGCAGAGGTGGGCGCCCGGTTTACATTGGATGCGATGCCAGGTAAACAAATGAGTATTGATGCTGATTTGAATGCAGGTCTAATTAATGAGCAGCAAGCCCGTGAACGACGCAGTAAAATCGAACGGGAAGCGGATTTTTACGGAGCTATGGATGGTGCGAGTAAATTCGTTAAAGGCGATGCGATCGCCAGTATTATCATTTTGATCATTAACCTGGTGGGCGGCTTTATTATCGGTATGGCCGTTCAGGGAAAAGGATTTCAAGAAGCGCTGTCAACGTATTCTGTTCTCACGATCGGTGATGGATTGGTCAGCCAGATTCCCGCGCTGCTCATATCCACGGCTTCAGGCTTGATTGTTACGCGGGCTACGTCGGATGGCAACTTGGCAGAGGATTTAACCGGACAGCTCTTTTCATATCCAAAATTGATCTACATAGTGGCTGCCACCATTGCATTATTGGGCCTTTTCACACCTATTCATATTATTACAACTCTTCCACTTGCGATTCTATTGTTTTTTGCAGCCCGAAGAATGCAGGGCAATATGGAACGCAAGCAAATTGCTGATGAACAGCTGGAGGAGGAGCAACAAATCGAAGAGGTGCGTAGTCCGGAAAGTGTCATTAATTTGCTTCAAGTAGATCCGATTGAATTTGAGTTTGGGTACGGGTTGATTCCGTTGGCGGATACACAGCAAGGCGGTGATCTACTGGATCGGATTATTATGATTCGCCGTCAATGCGCCTTGGAGCTGGGTTTGGTTGTGCCGGTTATTCGTATTCGGGACAACATTCAGCTCAAGCCTAACGAATATGTAATTAAAATTAAAGGCAATACAGTAGGCGGTGGAGAACTGTTGTTGAATCATTATCTGGCTATGAGTCCGGGATACGACGACGACTCCATTACAGGGATTGAAACGACAGAACCGGCCTTCGGATTGCCTGCGCTCTGGATTGACGAGAACACGAAGGATGTTGCTGAACTGTCAGGTTATACAGTGGTTGATCCACCTTCAGTTGTAGCTACTCATCTAACAGAGACGATTAAGAAGCATGCCCATGAGTTGCTTGGCAGACAGGAAACACGTTCGCTGGTTGACAATCTCAAGGAGAATTATCCAGTGCTGGTGGACGACCTTATTCCTTCTGTGCTTGCGATTGGGGACGTACAAAAAGTGCTGGCCAAGCTGTTGAAAGAAAAAATCTCTATTCGCGACATGGTGACTATATTCGAGACGCTGGCTGACTATGGTACTTATACAAAAGATCCAGACGTGCTGACTGAATATGTTCGTCAAGCGTTATCACGTCAGATTACGCAGCAATTTGCACAGCAGGGAGAAACGTTGCGTGTTATTACCGTGGGACCAGGATTGGAGAAGAAAATTGCTGAGAGCGTGCAGCAGTCGGAGCAAGGTAGCTATTTGGCTCTTGATCCGGTGTCAACGCAAACGGTGTATCAAAGGATGATGGAGCAAATCAACCGTCTTATTCAATCGGGACAGCAGCCTATTGTGTTAACGTCACCGACAATACGTATGTATTTGCGGCAAGTGATGGAGCGGACGATGCAGGATGTCCCGGTGCTGTCGTACAGTGAGCTGGAGCCGAACGTTGAAATTCAAAGTGTCGGGGTGGTGAACTTATGAGAGTGAAACGATATCTAGTGGATACCATGCCAGAAGCCATGCTGCAAATCAGGGGTGACTTAGGAACAGATGCCGTCATTTTAAGTACCAAGGAAGTGAAGGTCGGCGGTTTTATGGGGATGTTCAGTAAAAAGAAAATTGAAGTGGTTGCTGCAGTTGAGGAGCAGCAACCTCAAAAGTCTCGGCGGACTGAACGCTCGTCACACCAGCTTGCCCGGGCTGCTTCGCCTCTAATGAGCACCCTTGAGAAGCTGGAAAAACCATCAGTACCTGTAGTCCCCAGACAAGCAGCTCCAGAAGCTTATCGGCGGGTTACACAACAGATAACCGGTAGTTCCAAAGAAGAACAAGCTGATTTAACGGTTAATACAGAACAAGTTGCATCAGCAACGGAGCATTTGTCGCCAAGGTCTGCTAATAACCTAGAGACTCTATCTCAGGCATTTGATCAAGAAGTATTGCTTTCGAACCTGAAATCATCCAGTGAGCTGCATAAACGGCCAATCGAAGCAAGTGTTCCAGACAAGAGTGGAGCTGAGGAAAATCAGGCATTGCTTAATGAATTGCGGGAAATGAAAGCGATGATGACTCGATTCTCCAGAAACTCTTCAATGGAAAGTACTTGGCCTGAGGCGCTACATGAGATCTGTGAGCATGTGTTGGAACAGGAAGTGGAACGTGATTTACTGGAATACTGGATCGAACAGGTACATGTGCGTCGAAGTGAGCATCCTTTTGCGCCTGAAACTTTTGATTGGGAACAAGCCTTTCGTGAGGAAGTGACCAGTTTTATACAGACAAGACTGGATAAAGGGATCTCCCAAGATACCAAAATTGTGTATGTTGCAGGACCTACCGGAGTAGGAAAAACGACAACCATTGCGAAGTTGGCAGCGGAACAGTTGTTCAAACATCATCGCAAAGTTGGATTTATTACTTCTGACACGTACCGGATTTCAGCCGTCGAGCAACTGCGTACATATGCTACGATTTTGAATGTACCGCTTGAAGTTGTGCAATCTCCCGGTGACGTCCAAAGGGCTATTCAACGTCTGGAGCATTGTGACTTGATCCTCATGGATACTGCAGGGCGAAATTATCGTAATGAACTGCTTGTATCAGAACTGCAAAGTCTGCTTTCACCTATTAATGAAAGTGAGACGTATCTGGTACTCAGCCTGACATCCAAAAGCAGGGATATGCTCAATATAACTGGACATTTCAGTAAGTTTGGTCTTGGGAAGGTTGTATTTACCAAGATGGATGAGACGGGCAGTTGTGGCGGCATGTTTAATCTTTTACACCAGTTTCCGATGCAGTTGGCCTATATTACGAATGGACAAAATGTTCCTGACGACCTGCTTCATCCCGATGCAGAAATGGTGACAAATATGCTACTTGGAGCCAAAGTATCGTCAGGAGTTAACGGAGATTCCATATGAGTGATCAAGCCCAATCACTTAGACAAATGGCTTCATCCTTGGATAAGTATCGATTACCCCCACGTAATCGTCACGCAAAAATTATAACGATCACCAGTGGTAAAGGCGGGGTGGGCAAATCCAATTTTACGCTGAACTTTGCATTGGCCCTGAAATCACTTGGTCGAAAGGTACTTGTGTTTGATGCTGACATCGGTATGGCTAATATTGATGTGTTGATGGGGGCCCATTCACAATACAATCTTCTTCACTTGTTAAAACGTGAAAAATCAATTGATGAGATTATTCAAACGGGTATAGGTGGTTTGCCTTATATTGCTGGAGGCTCAGGCTTAAGCGAACTGTTTGCGTTATCAGATGAGAATCTGAATTATTTTGCCGAAGAAGTAGAAAAAATGGCAGCAGACATGGATTATATTCTTTTTGATACAGGTGCAGGTTTATCCAAAGAAAATCTTAAATTCATCACTTCAGCTGACGAATGTATGGTAGTAACCACCCCAGAACCGACGTCCTTAACAGATGCGTATGCACTAATTAAAGTCGTCAACGGGTTGCAGAAAGATACGGTATTCAAAATTATAGTCAATCGTGCCGATAACGATAATGAGGCCCGTCAAGTTGCCGATAAGATCGCACTTGTTGCGAAACGCTTTTTGGAGATTGAAATCCCGCTGCTTGGACATATCAGTGATGATACTCATGTCATGCAGGCAGTCAAAAGACAAGTACCTTTTATGGTTGCTTTTCCGGGATGCGCGGCTTCAAAAGATGTACTGAATCTGGCACACCGTTTTGCAGCAATGCCACAGGTTCCACAACCAGGTGCATTGAGTGGAATCAAAGGATTTATGCAAAAATGGTTGCGGCGTTCTATGCATTGATTTTTGATGAGAGGAAACAGGGGTGTTTAACATGTGTGCTTACCGGGTGCTGGTTGTAGATGATTCGGCCTTTATGCGCAAAATTATTACAGATCTTATTGTAAGGGATGAGTCGTTCAACATCGTAGGTACAGCCGCCAATGGCAGAGAGGCTGTAGAGAAAGTGAAAGAATTGCAGCCTGATTTGGTCACCATGGATGTCGAAATGCCTGAAATGAATGGTCTTGAAGCGTTGCCACTGATTATGGCAGCCCATCCGCTACCTGTCATTATGTTGTCAGGCATTAATGAACAAGGCATGAAGGAGACCATCATGGCTCTGGAGGCAGGAGCTTTCGATTTTATAAGAAAGCCTTCCATTGCTCATGCGCAAGATATTGAGCAGGTGAGCAAGGCGTTGCTCGAACAGATGCATACTGCTATGCAAGCAGTACGCAGCCGCTTGGAGCGCAAGGAAGCGAATGAGCGCAAAGCTGCAATGGAACAAGCGAAAAAAACGCCAATGGAAAAGCCACCTGGACAGGCTGCGGCTGAGAAACGAGCTGGAAGTCAAGCTTCGGCAGACAAGCCTCCTGTTGTTCCGCTTGCTCCTCCACCTGCTGCATCGGCTCAACCAAAGAAAGATGCTGGGAAGTCCGTCCCAACAGCTGCCAAGCAGGAAACTAAAAAGCAGCTGTCTCGAACATCTGCTACAGGTGGCCGCATAGACAAGCCAGCTGTTCAGCCAAGGAAACCAGTGCAAGCACCTCATGTGCAGAAAAAAGAAGACTTGTCCATGAGTACGGGAATAACGTCGGGACAGCTGAAGAGCTCTGATCCGGCTGCTGGCAAATCAATACAGGGTAAGGATAAAGCAGGGCTTGTCAAGCCGGAGTCACGGAAGACGGTAACTTCATCAGCTTCTTCCGCTCCTGCGGCTGCAACGCCTCCAGTAACAGCACCTACAAGTCCAGCTGCACCACAGGGATTGTCACTTAAAAAAGGTGTGCATACGTCCAGCTTTCGAAAACTGGTGGCGGTCGGATGTTCTACTGGCGGACCACGGGCTCTTAAGACCCTGTTGGAGCGCATTCCTGGGGATTTTCCAGCTCCAATCGTTATCGTTCAGCATATGCCACCAAACTTTACTCGTTCGCTAGCACAACGTTTGAACACGTTGAGTCCACTACGCGTTGTGGAGGCTGAGCAGGGGATGACGCTAGAGACGGGAACAGCCTACATCGCACCAGGGGGATATCAGCTAAGAATTGTGCCTGGAGCCGGTGGTAAATACACGGTGTCACTGAAGATGGAGGAGGCTCGCAATGGTCACCGTCCTTCTGTAGATACGATGTTCGAATCGCTGCTCTCTTTAACCGCGCTGGAAAGACATCTAGTATTGCTTACTGGAATGGGTAGCGACGGGGCTAAAATGATGAAAAAGCTTTATGACGCTGGGGTTCAATCCACATTTGCTGAAAATGAGGAGACTTGTGTAGTGTACGGAATGCCCCGCTCAGCAGTTGAATTAAAATGTGTGCGCCACCTTCTGCCAATGCAGGAGATCGCCCCCAAGCTTGTACAAGTTGTGAAATAATCGGAGTGTAACTCATGGAGGAGGTGTCTCACAATGGACATGAACCAATATTTAAACATGTTTATTGATGAGTCGAATGATCATCTGCAATCTCTTAACGAAAATATGCTTCAACTGGAAAGCAACCCAACCGATCTAGGCATCGTTCAGGTGATTTTCCGTTCTGCCCATACCCTCAAAGGAATGGCTGCTACGATGGGGTTTGAAGACCTGGCATCGCTCACTCACCAAATGGAAAACGTTCTTGATCTGGTACGTAACAACAAGCTGGCGATGCATGAATTTATATTCGATACCTTATTTAAAGGTTTGGATGCCCTGGAATCCATGGTGCAGCACATTACAGAGGGAGGCGATGGAAAAGCGGATGTCTCCTCTATTGTATCTTCATTGCAATCTATCGTGAGCGGGGATTTCCTAAAGTCCGGCTCAAATGCTGCCACTGAAGAGTCTCCTTCTACAAAAGCAGGCACTAACGATAGTGCTGGATTGGTTTTGGACCAATTCCAGTATTCTGTACTGGAGCAATCGATTTCTGAAGGGCATCGTGTTCACTATATACAGGTAACAATCAGTTCAGAGAGCCAGCTGAAGGCGGCACGTGCCTTTATGGTATTCAACACACTGGAAAACTCTGGTGAAATCGTCAAGGCCTATCCGTCCGTACAGGATATCGAGCAGGAAAAATTCGAACAAAGCTTCTCGTTATATTACATAACGCAGAAAGAAGTTGGGGAGCTGGAAAAGGAAATCACGGGTATCTCTGAAATTGACACGGTCTCAGTGGTACAACTGGATCAGGAATCGCTTAAACAAATGAGCGAAGTTACTGCTGGACTTGCTGAGACAGCGGCGGTACAGGAAGCAGCTGTTGCCGTGCAGCCACCCGCTCCATCTCAGCCGCAGTCTCCAGCTGCGGCCTCTGTTGCCAAGCCAGCTGCAGGTAAAGCGCCAGCAGCCAAGGCGGCTGCTCCTACGCACAACCGTACGATTCGCGTAGATATTGAACGTCTGGATGTACTTATGAATTTATTCAGCGAGTTGCTCATTGACCGTGTGCGCTTAGAACAGTTAGCCAGTGAGGCTTCCAATCCAGCACTGACGGAAACGGTTGAGCATATGAGTCGTGTGAGCAGTGATTTGCAAAATGTTGTTCTCAAATTGCGGATGGTACCTGTAGATACTGTTTTCAACCGTTTCCCGCGTATGGTTCGCGATCTGGCCAAGTCGCTGGATAAAAAACTGGAATTGGTTATTACTGGAGCAGAGACTGAAATGGATCGGACGGTTATCGACGAGATTGGTGATCCTCTGGTGCATTTGCTACGTAACTCCGTGGATCATGGCATCGAGTCGGTAGCCGACCGGATTGCAGCTGGTAAACCAGAAACTGGAACCGTTCAACTGCGTGCTTTTCATAGCGGTAATAACGTATTTATCGAGATTGAGGATGATGGGAACGGGATTAACCGTGAAAAGGTACTAAACAGTGCTATTTCCAAAGGGATTTTGACAGCAGAACAAGCAGCTTCCATGACCGACGAGGAAGCTTATCAAGTATTGTTTGCTCCGGGCTTTAGTACAGCTGCAGTCATTTCAGACGTATCAGGACGCGGTGTCGGTCTGGATGTTGTTAAATCTAAAATTACCGCTTTGGGTGGTAATGTTACGGTTCACTCCACATTGGGCCAGGGCACTAATTTCTCTGTACAATTACCGTTGACTCTATCCATTATTGCAGCCATGATGATACAGATCGGTTCTGAAAAATATGCGATTCCTTTGTCTTCCATTGTGGAAACTGCGATCGTCAAGCGTAAGCAAATCCGTTCTGTGCATGGCAATAAGATGATTGCTTTCCGCGATTCTCATATCCCGCTTATCTCCTTGAGTCAGCTGTTTGAGGTACCGGACTTCAACGAAGATGAAGAAGAAGAGACAGAGGTCGTGGTCATCCGTAAGGGAGACCGTCTGGCAGCTCTTTCCGTACAGGACTTTTTGGGACAAAGTGAAATCGTCCTTAAAAATCTGGGCAAGTATCTTCCAAACATCCAAGGAATTTCAGGTGCCACGATTCTGGGTGACGGTCAGGTTGCTTTGATCATTGACCCGAATGTTTTCATTAAATAATGTCTTCATTAAAAATAAAAGAAATATGAGATTGCGGACATCAATAAGGAGGGTTTTTAAACATGGGAGAAGAAATTAAAGTTATCGTATTTAAGCTTGGTGAAGAGGAATACGGTGTTGAAGTAGAAAAAGTCCAATCTATTGAACGCATGGTGCCGATTACACGGGTTCCGAGAACTTACGATTTTGTTAAAGGTGTATTCAACATGAGAGGCGTGGTTATTCCGGTTATTGATCTTCGTGGCCGTTTTGGATTACCAGAAGCTGAATATACCGATCAAACACGTATTATTATCGTTGCTGTGGGCGAGATGCAAGTCGGCTTTATCGTGGATTCAGCGAATGATGTTATTGACCTGAATACTGACAACATTGAGACACCACCGGAAGTGGTTGGCGGTGTTAAGGCTAAATATCTTCGCGGAGTTGCTAAAATTGGTGAAGAACGTCTGTTGATTATGCTGAACTTGTCCGAAGTTTTGAACCGTAGCGAAATGAACCAACTGGAAGGTTTAGAGGATTAATATATGGAGAATCTGGGAAATCTCGAAGACTTCAAGTTGGATGTATTGAAAGAAGTCGGCAACATTGGCTCGGGGAACGCTGCTACAGCGCTCTCCCGGCTTCTCAATAAACCAGTCGATATGGGTGTGCCCAAAGTGCAAATGCTGCCCTTTGAGGAAATTGCGGACAAAGTCGGCGGAAATGAACAACTTGTTGTTGCAATATTTTTTAGAGTCGAAGGGGAAGCCCCTGGTAATCTATTCTTCATATTGCAACCTCAGGCGGCGAAAAGCTTACTTTCCCGTTTGGCGAATATTCCTTCGGATGACGAGGATAGCTTTAACGAAATGGAGCATTCAGCTCTGTCGGAGATCGGTAACATTTTAGCAGGCTCCTACCTTTCTTCGTTGGCGGATTTCACACGTTTATCCATGTATCCAACAGTCCCTGCGCTGGCACTGGATATGGCAGGAGCTATTCTCAGCTACGGACTGCTGCAGTTTGGGCAGATGGGGGATGCTGCTTTATTGATTGACACATCGTTTCTGGAAGGGCAGAATCATATTGAGGGTCAATTTTTCCTGATTCCTGATCCAGAATCGTTCGGGAAAATCTTTAGGTCGTTAGGAGTCCCGATGAACGATGATTGAGGATAAAAGCATCATTAAAGTCGGCATGGCAGATTTAAATGTTACCAGCAACCCGAACTCGATTCGCACGACAGGGCTTGGCTCCTGCGTCGGATTGACCCTCTATGATCCTCATTTGAAACTGGCAGGCATGGCACATGTGATGTTACCGTCCTCGGATATTGCGCGTGAAGGGCAGTTGAATATTGCCAAATATGCGGATACAGCACTGCCAGAGTTATTTGAACGAATGTTGAAACTGGGTGCTGAACGGCGCAGACTGATTGCCAAAATGGCAGGAGGAGCGCAGATGTTTGCCTTTGCAGGTAGTGGAGACACCATGCGGATTGGCCCGCGCAATGTAGAATCGTGCAAGGAAATGCTTGTAGATCTGGGCATTCCTTTAATTGCGGAAGATACGGGTGGCAATTATGGACGAACGATTGAGTTGGACTCTGAAACTGGCGTTTTGAATATTCGAAGCGTACAAAAAGGTGTAAAGGAATTATAAACATGTTATTTGGTAGCTTACGCATTAATCTTTGGTCTGGAGTAGTCGGATTTATTCTGACTTTTGTGTTGTCCGTTGGCAGCAATCTGCTGACCACGAGCTTAATTCGTGGCTTAATCGCCTTCGTTTTTTGGTTCCTACTTGCATTTGTGCTGCGCTGGACACTGGGTGTGGTAGCGCGGCCAGATCTGGGTAATGCCCAAGACCGGGCAAGCTCTCAGGTAGATGGCGTAGGGGGAAATCTGGACCTGACGACACCAGACGAAAATGAAAACCTGAATGAATTGCTGAAACCGAAACCAGAGCAGACGGACGAGGGGAATAATGGTTTTGCACCTTTAAACCCACCCAAGCTGGTTTCCAACAAGGACCCTGAAGAATTGGCCAAGGCCGTTCGTCACCTGACAGACAAATAAGGAGGGTGAAGCCGATGAACGAGCGAAAAGCCGCTCATTTGAACCATTCCGAGCTGTGGGAACAATGGAAAGAACACGGTGACAAGGAAGCAAAAAAGCAGTTAATTGAAAAGTATCTCCATATTGTGGAATATGTGTCGGGTCGTCTTGCAGTAGGCTTACCTAAAAATGTATCCAAGGATGATCTGGCGAGCAACGGTGTTATGGGTTTGATTGATGCTTTAGAGAAATTTGATTATGAGCGTGGTTTGCAGTTTGAGACTTATGCTTCTTGGCGTGTTCGCGGAGCAATTTTGGATGGTCTTCGTCAAGGAGATTGGGTTCCTCGTTCAGTTAGGGAAAAAGCGAAAAAAATCGAAGACGCCTACCAGCATTTAGAACAAAGGTATTTACGCACAGTAAGCGACGAAGAGATGAGTCATTATTTGGACGTCTCCGAGAAAGAGTTTCAAAGTATGATCCAAGAGGTCGCTGTAATGTCGATTGTCTCACTGGAGGACCCGATCCGCGAAGAAGAGTCGGAAACACGGCTTTCCTTGTTGGTAGATGAAAAGGCGAAAAATCCAGATCATAAGGTCAATGAATTTACACTGCGTGATGCCTTGGCACAAGGCATTGATAAATTAACTGAAAAAGAGCGTATCGTTGTTTCTTTATTGTATTACGAGGATTTGTCACTCAGCGAAATTGCTGAGGTCATGTCACTTTCTCCTTCGCGAATTTCTCAGTTGCATTCCAAAGCAATATTACGTCTGAGAGCGACACTGGACAAACAACGGGATTTGCTAATGCGTAAAGATTAACGTACGGGAGGTTACAGTAACAGTTAGACGGAAGGAGCACCCATGTGGAGAAGCAGTATGCTTTGGATCAGTTTTTAAAAGTGGTTGTCTCACCTGACAAACAATCCGCCTACTTGGAGTTTGCCAAACGTGAAGAAGGCTTTGCCTGTTCTGTGGAAGAATTAGAACGTTTTCTAAGCAACCAAAAAATATCCTACGGTGTAATTACCGATGCAATCCGCACATTTGCGGCAAATCCGGAAGATCATTTCTTCGGGAAATTACTGATTGCTCAGGGAAAGCAGCCGATCCACGGTACAGACGGAAAAATTAATCTGGCCGATATTGTGACCGGTGAAGATGCACATAAGCCACTTGAAACTGTGGATGGACGGGTAGATTATAAAGAATTAACTCGTCTAAGAAATGTAAAACGTGGACAACTGATTGCCGAACGTGTGGATCCTCTGCCAGGTGCACCAGGGATTGCTGTAACCGGAGAGGAAATTCCTTTTCTTCCAGGTAAAGAGGCACGCTTTAAAGTTGGAAAAAATGTAGTGATCCATCCGGAAGGCGTTGCGATGTATGCGGCTATTGATGGTTTAGTGACTACAACTGAAAAGGGCAAGCTTAATGTGTTCCCTGTGTATGAAGTGAATGGGGATGTCGATTATAGCGTCGGTAACATTGATTTTGTTGGAACCGTCGTCATTCGCGGGAATGTCTTGACCGGTTTTCGCGTTCGGGCGGCTGGTGACATTCGTGTCATTGGCGGTGTGGAAGGCGCTGAAATTGAGGCAGATGGTTCAGTGGAAATCAGCGGCGGTATTATCGGATACCATAAAGGATTTGTGAAAGCTGCACAAAATGTGAAATGCTCGTTTATACAAGATGGTAACGTGATCGCGGGAGCCGATGTGCTTGTATCCCAGAGCATCATGCATTCCCAGATCAAAGCGAGTAATAATGTAATCTGCGAAGGCACAAAAGGGCTTATCGTAGGTGGCAGTGTACAAGCTGGTAAAAAGGTAGTGGCTCGTACCGTCGGTAACACGATGTCCACAGCTACTAATATTGAAGTGGGTGTGCTTCCCGAACTGCGTGATGAACTGACAGAACTTCGCGCACGGTTGAAGCAACAGACAGACAGCCAGGATAAAACGAACAAAGCTCTTACAATATTGGATCAGCTAGCGGCTGCTGGACAGCTCGCACCTGACAGAATGGCTATGCGAATCAAGCTGACATCTACTAAAAAATCTAATGAACAGGAACTTTTGGAAACTAAGTCCAGAATGCTTGAAATAGAACGAACATTAGAAGATACGAGCCGCGCCCGGGTAGAAGTGAAAAATGTAATTTATGGTGGCTCTAAGATAGTTATCGGCAGATATACAAAATTTATTAAAGATTCTGTGGAAAGAATGGCGTTTTATTATCATGAGGGAGATATCAGCATGTCCTCCTACATGTAATTCATTACACTGATAATAATTCAATTTATTATATTTCTCGGTAGTCTGATACGGATGCCCAATCGGAAAGGGTGTGGTCCCATGAGCTTGAAGGCTGTTGAATTGCAAATTGCTGTACCTCGCACCAGTGAAGCAGGCAAATACCATAGTGAGTCCCAGCAGCGGCCAATGAATGACCAGGCATTACTTGGACAAAAGACTGCGCTGGAGACGGAGAACATGCGTCAGCGAAGCAGTGCCATAGATCAGTCTGCGGAAACATTCGTCGGTGAGAGGCAAACAGGTGAGCAGAGCAAAGATTCTTCCCAGCAGAGCCGCTCTCGCTCAGATGAGACTGAGCTGCCTAAGGAGCATCCGGCAGAGCATCCGTATAAGGGACATCATATTGATTTTTCGCTCTGATCCAATGGGTGGAGAAGCGTTATAAAAGGAGACGATGGGCAGTGGATCAACCATGGATTTATATTGTTCTGCTGGGAGCCGCAGCTGTTGTCTACGCCTGGCTTCTGCCAAAGCGCCAGCCAAGCCGGGGAACAGAAGAGGCCGTCGTTCAAAAGGTTGAGGCTACATTGGAGCAATATATGGCCGATATTGAAAACGATAATGACGAGCTGATTGAACTCGTATCTGGTATGAAGCAGGAGCATGCGGTTAAGCAGGCAGCATTACAGGAGCAAGTAGCTGAGCTTCGGAATCGTATTGTGGAGCTTGAGCGTCAGGCAATGCTTGCTACCGTCTCTATGCCAATCTCAGATTCAGAAGCTTCTTTTGTAACTTTAGAGGAGCAAACGGCATTGCAAGAGCCTCAAACTGAGCAGGAACAAGAGTCCATCCGAGATCGTTATCAAGAGTTGTTCGCGATGCATGAGCAAGGCAAGTCGGTGGATTATATAGCTAAGCAATCAGGCATCCAGCGGGGCGAAGTACAGCTCATATTACAACTCGCGGAACGGGAGGATGTGACATGATCAAAAACCGCTCATTTATGTTAGGCATGGGTACTGGTCTTATCATGGGGGCATTGCTGCTGCAGCTGGCAATAATTGGTCAGGGGCAGTCGCAGCAATCTTCGGCAGACCCGAAAAACATGACGCGAGAACAACTAGAAAAGGCAGCAGCCGAGTTAAATCTTCAGATCAGTGACAGTTCTGATCCGAAAATGACAGAAGAGGAATGGCGTAATAAGCTGATCAAGGAAGGCAACAAGACTCCAGTTGCACCTCAAAAGGCTAAACCAGCTCAAACGCCTTCAACACCTAAGGTACCTGCAAACAGCACATCCTCGGCTGCTTCTAAGCCTTCGACCAGCACGTCAGTACCACAAAGTCCGAACAAGCCGGAAACTCAAAGAGATGGCACTACAGCCACTCCCAATATTCCCAAGCAGCCTGCCACTCCACAAGTGCAATATAGCATTGCATCAGGGAGCAATTTAAGAAGTGTGGCATCTGGATTGGAACGGGCAGGAGTCGTATCGGATGCTAGTGCATTTGAGGCAGCAGCTAAGGCTCAAAAAATCAATACCAAAATTCGTACAGGCACCTATCAGTTTGCTAAAGGTGAGGATTTCAGTTCTATTATTACTAAAATAACGAAAAAGCCGTCCAACTGACCTAATCGGGAAGAGGACGGCTTTTTATTTTTTTCGATGCGAACGAAAGTGATTTTTATTGTTTAGTTCAAAGTGGGTATGAAGCGCCCACAATAGCTTACAGCATAGCCTATTGCAATTCAGAGCTAGTTGGACATAAAAAGACCCCTGAAGGATTCAAAGGTCATCTCCTGGCGGATTGCACCACGGTGTATTGTTAAAACTATCCTCAATTTGGATCAATATTCAGATCTATCGGAGAGGGATATAAAATAAATTGAACACAAATTAACGCTATGAAATAATCGATAGCGGCATTGATGAATAAAAAAACAATAAAACAATTCTATTCCTAATTTTCTCTATTCATCTTGTCCCGTATATCGGTGGATTCTCCGCTCTGGGTTATTATCCTATGCATCTGCACCATGGGTCTTGGAATGGGGTTCTCCATGATGCCGCTCAACACGCATGTTCTGAACTCTGCGCCTCGCCGCCTGGTGAGCCGAGTCACACCATTGACAACAGCGGCTCAGCAAGTTGTCCTCTCGTTCGCGGTCGCAGGCCTGACGGGTTATCTGACGTCGCAAATCGCTTCCCACACCGCAAATGCGGGAGCGGACGCGAATCCGTTGAATGCTGACGTCGCGGGTTACGGCGATACGTTCTTCCTGCCCACGTGCCTAACGACTGCGGGTGTAGCTCTGTCGCTCCTTCTGCGTAAACCGCAGCAGCAGGAAGAAGAAGGTACCGTCGGCGGGGACAGCTAGGACCCAGCGATGATGGGGCACTAATCGGGAATTGGTACCGATTTCGATCGTGTGTAAAAAGCCTTGGCCGTTAGTCTGTCATGGCTTTTTACTGTACGCCCAGCATGGCGCCATCTATATTGAACAGATGCGGCTAACAGGGCACATATTGGAACTATCTGTCCGTTCAATGCGGTGCGAGAGTCTAACACTTTATTGTCACAAACATTTTTCTAAGAAGCCAGGCAGATGGAAGTGTACGGGTTGCTTTTTACACCGTTTCAATTATTGTCGAAAAGCTGGTTGCAACGCTGCAAGTGTTATGGTATATTAATTGACGGTGTTAAAAACGCACGTCGGTTAATTTTATAAAGGGTGCTTCCAATAGGAAGTCTTTATAAAAAATGATGTCGGCGGAGGACACACAAAAAAACCAAACTTAGGAGGTGCGTGAAGATGGCAGTAATCTCCATGAAACAGCTTTTGGAAGCTGGGGTTCACTTTGGTCACCAAACACGTCGCTGGAACCCGAAAATGGATCGTTATATCTTCACTGAAAGAAACGGTATTTACATCATTGACTTGCAAAAGACAGTGAAAAAGGTTGAGGAAGCTTACAACTTCGTAAAAAGCATTGCAGCTGAGAATGGTACAATTCTGTTCGTAGGCACGAAGAAACAAGCGCAAGATTCTGTTAAAGAAGAAGCAGCACGCGCTGGTCAATTCTACATCAACCAACGTTGGTTGGGTGGTACACTGACTAACTTCCAAACCATTCAAAAACGTATTGATCGTTTGAAACAATTGGAAGCTTGGGAAGAAGATGGTACATTTGCTGTTCTTCCTAAAAAAGAAGTTATCATTCTTCGCAAAGAAAAAGATCGTCTTGAAAAATTCTTGGGCGGTATCAAGAACATGAAGGGCCTTCCAAGTGCTCTGTTCATCATTGATCCGCGCAAAGAACGTATCGCGGTTGCTGAAGCTCGCAAATTGGGTATCCCAATCGTGGGTATCGTTGATACAAACTGCGATCCAGACGAAATCGACTATGTTATCCCAGGTAATGACGACGCGATCCGCGCTGTTAAATTGCTGACAGGTAAAATGGCTGATGCAGTTATGGAAGCTAACCAAGGCGAAGAAACTACAGCATAATATTTCTAATCGGAAATATCTATACGAATTAAATGAAAAGGGTGGTTGGTAGGTGGAAAACCTCTCACTACCCTTTTTTTAAGGAATAAAGCTCGCATATACCACTGAAAATCAAATTTGGAGGGAAATAATATGGCAGTTAATGCTAGCGCAGTAAAAGAGCTTCGTGAAAAAACAGGCGCAGGAATGCTGGATTGTAAAAAAGCGCTTGAAGAAGCAAATGGTGATTTGACAAAAGCGGTTGAAGTTCTACGTGAAAAAGGACTTGCAGCTGCAGCCAACAAAGCAGGCCGTATTGCTACTGAAGGCGTTGTTGAATCCTACATCCATGCTGGCGGCCGTATCGGCGTACTGGTAGAAGTAAACTGCGAAACAGACTTCGTGGCGAAAACTGACCAGTTCAAAGATTTTGTTCGTGACATTGCAATGCATATCGCTGCATCGAACCCTCGTTATGTTCGTCGCGAAGAAGTGCCACAGGAAGAGATTGAAAAAGAAAAAGAAATCCTGAAAGCACAAGCTTTGAACGAAGGAAAACCAGAAAAAATCGTTGAAAAAATGGTTGAAGGCCGCATCGGTAAATTCTACGAAGAGTTCTGCTTGCTGGAGCAATCTTTCATTAAAGATCCAGACAAAACAATCTCCACACTGATCAACGAGAAAATCAGCACGATTGGTGAAAACATCTCCGTACGTCGCTTTGTTCGTTTCGAACTGGGTGAAGGTCTGGAGAAAAAAGAAGACAACTTCTACGAAGAAGTTATGTCTCAAGTGAAACAATAATTACCAACGATCGGTAATTGCATATGAATAAACAGAAATGGAACACATCGGTGTTCCTTTTCTTGCAACAGGACACCTATCCTGTTACATAAAGAATATATGAAATTGGAGGGTGATCATTTGGAAAAACCTGTGTTTAAACGTGTTGTTCTGAAAGTTAGTGGGGAGTCGCTGTCAGGTCCTAACGGTTACGGTATTGATGCGGATACTATTGCGTCGATTGCTGAGCAAGTCAAGGACGTGGTGGAACTAGGAGTAGAAGTTGCTATTGTGTGCGGAGGCGGTAATATCTGGCGTGGTATTGCTGGAAGTGCCAATGGCATTGACCGGGCAACGGCAGATTACATGGGTATGCTCGCAACGGTGATGAACTCACTGGCTTTACAGGATGCTTTGGAACAAATTGAAGTACCTACGCGTGTACAAACATCCATCGCGATGCAACAGATTGCAGAACCTTACATCCGCCGTAGAGCTATCCGTCACTTGGAAAAAGGTCGGGTCGTAATTTTTGCTGCAGGTACGGGTAATCCGTTCTTCTCGACTGATACTACAGCTGCTCTACGTGCCGCTGAGATTGAAGCAGAAGTGATTCTGATGGCTAAAAATAAAGTAGATGGTGTGTACTCCGCCGATCCGTTTAAAGATAGCACAGCTGAAAAATATGAGCAGCTTACGTATTTAGATGTGCTTAACAAAAATCTCGGTGTCATGGATTCTACAGCTTCCTCGCTGTGCATGGATAACAATATTCCGTTGATTGTCTTTGCTATTACAGAGCAAGGTAACATTAAACGTGTCGTACTGGGTGAAAAAATTGGTACGATCGTCAAAGGGAGTGTAAATTAATGCCACAATCTGTGAAAAAGAGCGCTGAAGAGCGCATGCAAAAAGCAATCCAGGCATTGCAACGTGATCTTGCATCTTTGCGTGCAGGACGGGCAACACCAGCATTACTGGACCGTGTGCAGGTTGAATATTACGGCGCAATGACTCCAGTCAATCAGCTGGCGAATATCAATACACCTGACAGTCGGACCTTGATGATTCAGCCTTGGGACAAATCTTCTTTGGCTGATATCGAGCGTGCTATCCAAAAATCAGATTTAGGTTTGACGCCTTCGAATGATGGTAACACCATTCGTCTGAGTATTCCTGCTTTAACGGAGGAGCGCAGAACTGATTTGGTGAAGCTGACGAAAAAGAGCGGTGAAGAAGCAAAAATCGCTATTCGTAACATTCGTCGTGATGCAAATGATGATATCAAAAAAATGGAGAAAAGTGATATTTCCGAGGACGAATCTCGTAAGCATCAGGAAGATATCCAGAAGACGACTGACAAGTTTATCGCTGAAGTAGATAAAGTTTTAGCTGCAAAAGAAAAAGAAATTATGGAAGTTTAAAAAGATTGGCAGCCCCTCCCTTACGGTGGGGTTTGTCTCTTTTCAAGCCTGAGGCACATTTTCAGAGAATGCTGGAGGAACTGGAATGATCAAACGGGTTCGGTCTTGGTGGAACGGGGAACAAAAACAGCAAACACCGGCCATTTCAAAAGACAATATTCCGCAGCATGTTGCTGTCATCATGGATGGGAACGGCAGATGGGCCAAACGGATTGGAATGCCGCGGATTGTAGGGCATCAAAATGGAATGAAGGCAGTGAAACGCACAGCAATTGCAGCGGATGAACTGGGTATTAAGTATTTAACTTTATTTGCTTTTTCAACTGAGAATTGGACACGTCCAAAGGACGAAGTTGATTTTCTAATGAAACTGCCTCAAGAATTTTTGGCAATTGAGCTGGATGAGCTAGTTGAAAAAAATGTGCAAGTGCGTATGATGGGAAACAAGGAGCATTTACCTTCCCATACCGTTGAAGCGCTGACTGAAGCGACTCGACGTACCGAAAATAATACCGGACTTGTACTTAATTTTGCATTAAATTATGGCAGTCGGTTAGAGATCACAGAATGCATGCAAGCATTGGGCCGTCAAATTGAGGATGGAAAGCTGAAGCCGGAAGATATAACATCTGAGCTAATTGGCAACACGTTGCTTTCTACGGGTATGCCAGATCCTGATTTATTGATTCGAACAAGCGGGGAGCTTAGACTCAGTAATTTTATGCTTTGGCAGCTTGCTTATAGTGAACTGTGGTTTACTGATATTTATTGGCCCGAGTTTAAGAAAGAGCACTTATACGAAGCAGTGATCGAATATCAGAAAAGATCACGACGGTATGGCGGACTGAAGTAAATGGAGGATGAAAGCCGTTGAGACAGAGATTAATTACCGGTATTCTGGCAGGCATATTCTTTTTGGCAATGGTCCTGTGGGGCGGCTTGGCCTACCATTTGCTTATATTGGTGATGGCCCTAATCGGATTTTATGAGTTCGCTCGAATGACGCAGGTATCTCCTTTTGGAGGTACAGCAATACTTGGCTACGTAAGCATATTAGCATTTGTATTCCCATATCAACCTTTGGGTTTGCATTCACCGCTACCCTTTGCCAGTTTGCTCTGGTTGGTAATGATAGTGTTTATGATGATCACAGTAGGAACGAAAAATAAAATCCCGATTCAAATGGTAGCTATACTATTTCTTGGTACTGTATATATAGGATTTGGATTTTCGTATATTGCGGAATCACGTCATATGGAACATGGACTGTTATGGACTTTTTTGTTGTTGTCTTGTATTTGGGCAAGCGATGCAGGGGCATATTTTGTAGGCAAAATGGCAGGGAAGACGAAGCTATGGCCTGCGATTAGTCCAAATAAAACGGTCGAAGGGTCCATTGGCGGAGTTGTTTTAGCGCTGGTTATAGCTCTGGTATTCGCTGGTTTGTCAGGTGGACTGTTACCCTGGGGTAAAGCCTTCGGCATCGGTTTGTCATGTGCTGTTGTGGGACAACTGGGCGATTTGGTACAATCTGCATACAAACGAGTGTACGGCATCAAAGATTCTGGTAATCTGCTGCCAGGGCACGGTGGTATACTAGACCGCTGCGACAGCTGGATTGTCGTTTTTCCATTTGTACATATGCTGATGCTGCTTCCATAAGTCTGGTGATTACAACTTATGCTGAGGATCAACCTTTATACTGTTAGCCTTGCGCTATTAGAAGGATAGAATCAGTTCCATAGTTGCCTGGATAACAAACAATGAGCTCCTGATAAAAGTGATTTTCAGGATAGGAAGGTGCATCATGAAAAGAATTACGGTACTTGGTTCAACCGGATCTATTGGAACTCAAACGTTGGATGTGGTGTCCATGCACCCAGATCAGTTCACTGTTGAGGCTTTAGCAGGTGGCTCCAATATAAAGTTGCTTGCTGAGCAAGCGCGTCTCTATCATCCCAAAAAAGTGTCTGTCGGTACTCAGCAGTTAGCTGATGAAATTCGTCCTTTACTGCCTTCTGGAATCGAACTACACTGGGGAAATGAAGGACTCGTTGAGCTGGCCGCGAACACAGAGGCGGATATGGTTGTGACAGCTGTAATGGGCAGTGTCGGATTGCACTCCACGCTGGCCGCGATTGAGGCTGGAAAACAGATCGGTTTGGCCAATAAGGAAACACTGGTTACGGCTGGTCATCTGGTCACAGCGCGGGCTCGGGCGAAAGGAGTGCCGTTGCTGCCGATTGACAGTGAGCATTCAGCTATTTTCCAATGCTTGAATGGTGAGCGTATGAAAGATGTGGCACATATTACCCTCACAGCATCAGGCGGTTCTTTTCGAGATTTGACAAGAGAACAGCTGCGTGAAGTTACCGTGGAAGATGCACTTAAGCATCCTAATTGGTCAATGGGGGCCAAAATTACAATTGATTCAGCAACGATGGTAAACAAAGGGCTGGAAGTCATCGAGGCACATTGGTTGTTCGGGCTTAGCTATGAGCAGATCCATGTGCTGCTTCATCCGGAAAGCATTATTCACTCCTACGTCGAGTTTCAAGATACAAGCATTGTTGCTCAACTTGGGAACCCTGACATGAGAGTACCCATTCAATATGCATTAACTTATCCTGAGCGGATGAAGTCTCCGGCAAAGCCTCTGTCATTGGCTGAAGTGGGCAAACTCCACTTTAAGGAAATGGATTTTAATCGTTTTCCTTGTTTAAGGCTTGCCTTCGAATGTGGTAAAATGGGTGGTACAGCACCGACCGCTTTTAATGCTGCTAATGAGATTGCTGTTGCTCGTTTCTTACGTGGAGAAATTTCTTTTCTGCATATTGAAGCGATTATTGAACAGGTGCTAGAACAGCATGTCAATATGGCTGATCCTGATTTGTCTGCGATTGAAACTTGTGACCGCGAGACTCGTAGTATAGCTTCGAAGTTGTAGGTTAATGTTGGGGTCAAGAAACGAATTATGATTCTCTTGTGCGGGTTCGGAGAATAATGATAATCTAGGAAGACAAACTCGATCTCATTGAAAGGGGAACGGAAACGATTGGAAACGATTCAAATAGTGTTGATGACGGTGCTCATGTTTTTCGTCATAGTGACGGTGCATGAATGGGGGCATTATTATTTTGCCAAACGCGCCGGGATTCTGGTACGGGAGTTTGCGATCGGTTTCGGTCCGAAACTGTTCTCTTATAAAAGAAACGAGACACGATTTACGCTACGGTTGCTGCCGTTCGGTGGTTTTGCACGTATGGCGGGAGAAGATCCGGAGGTCAATGAAATTGAAACCGGACAAACGATTGCTGTACGCGTGACAGATGGCGTCGTTAAGACCATCTATTTGGACCAACTGGATAACCGCAAAAATGTAGTGCGCGGTGAAGTGTTGGAGATTGATCTGGAACAAGCGTTAACTGTAAAATTGGATGTGGATGGCGAAGATCAGCAATACACTGTACACCCACAAGCGATGATGGTAACCAAAGGACAGTCCATTCAAATTGCACCGAAGGATCGACAGTATGGGAGTAAAACAGTAGGACAGCGTGCGATGGCTATATTTGCTGGCCCCCTGATGAATTTTATTCTTGCCTTTATTCTGTTTGGTTTGCACATCCAGATGGTCGGCATACAAGTGGACAACCCGACGTATGTCCAAATTAGTGAAATTACAGCAGGTATGCCAGCTGCTGAAGCTGATTTGCATAAGGGAGATATCATCGAATCGGTGAACGGAGTTGCAATTGGTGCGAATGTTGAAAACATGATCAAACTGATTGCGGATTCTCAAGACAAGCCGATGAAGTGGACAGTTCGCCGTGATGATAAAACCTTTGATCTTACGATTACACCTCGTGCAATGGAAGGACAAAAGGGTGGCAAGGTGGGCATTGTGCCTGAACTTCCAAAACGCCAAGCTGGTGTTGGGGAAACATTCAAATTTGCCGGACAATCCATGGTCAGAACGACAGACATTATTTTTCAGGGATTTAGCCAGCTTATCCAACGCTTTTCTATCAATGACCTGGGAGGTCCCGTACGTACTTTTGAAGTGACGGGACAAATCGCTAAGCAAGGCATTGAGCAGTTGACATATTGGACTGCGATCATGAGTCTTTATCTGGGTATATTCAATCTACTGCCTATTCCGGCGTTGGATGGAAGTAGACTTGTTTTCCTTGGTGTTGAGGCGGTAAGAGGACGTCCTGTTGATCCGAGCAGGGAAGGAATGGTCCATTTCGTTGGTTTTGCTATGCTATTCCTGCTAATGATTGCGGTCACGTATAACGATATTTTACGCTTAATTAATGGTTAATTAGAGACGGTCATTATAAAAATGGTCTGTATGGGAGGACATGCATTTCTATGTCGAACGATAAACAGTTTGTCGAGGAAATCACGCCGCAGAGCGAAGATTTTTCCCGATGGTATATTGATGTTATTAAAAAAGCAGAACTGATGGATTACTCGCCAGTTCGCGGGTGTATTGTATTCCGTCCCGATGGTTTTGAGATTTGGGAGCACATTAAGGAAGCTATGGATGTGCGTTTCAGAGAAACGGGACATCGCAATGCTTATTTTCCAATGTTTATCCCAGAAAGCTTTTTCCAAAAAGAAAAAGAGCATGTGGAGGGATTTAATCCTGAACTGCCATGGGTGACTGAGGCTGGTGGGGAAAAGCTGGAAGAGCGTCTTGCAATCCGTCCAACTTCGGAAACCATGATCGGTCATATGTACTCGAAATGGATTCAATCCTATCGTGACCTGCCTGTGCTAATTAACCAATGGGCTAATGTGGTGCGTTGGGAAAAACGTACGTTGCCTTTCTTGCGCACAAGTGAATTTTTGTGGCAAGAAGGTCACACAGCACATGAAACAGAAGAAGAAGCACGTGAAGAAACGATGAAAATGCTGGAAGTTTATCGTGAGGTCATCGAGGAAGTTCTAGCTATTCCGGTTATTACTGGACAGAAAACACCTTCTGAAAAGTTTGCAGGTGCGAAGGATACATTTTCACTGGAAGCGATGATGAAAGATGGACGAGCGGTACAAGCTGGAACATCCCACTATATGGGGACTAATTTTGCCGTTGCATTTGACATTAAATATTTGAGCCGTGAAAACAACCTGGAATTCGCGCATACGACTTCATGGGGAACAAGTACACGTTTGATCGGTGCATTGATTATGGTCCATGGAGATGACCGTGGTCTTGCACTGCCTCCTAAGGTGGCACCTACGCAGGTTATTATGGTTCCTATTGGACCACCTAAGAAACGTGATGCAGTTATCGCTCGTGCAGATGAATTGTTTGCCGAGTTGAAACAAGCGGGTGTCCGTGTTAAAATGGACGACCGCAGCGATGTAAGTCCAGGCTGGAAGTTTAATGAATATGAAATGCGTGGTGTACCGGTTCGTCTGGAAATCGGCCCTCGTGATATGGAAAACGGTGTCTGTGTGCTCGTATCCCGTATCAGCGGCGAGAAAAAGATTGTCCAACAGGACAATCTGCTTGAAGAAGTACACGCGATGCTCGCACAGGTACAACAAGAGATGTTTGACCGTGCAAAGAACTTCATGGAAGAAAACTTCTATTCCGTCGATACATTGGATGAGATGAAGACTCTCATGGAAGAGAAACGTGGCTTTACTTTGGCTGGTTGGTGCGGATCTGAAGAATGTGAAGACAAAGTTAAAGAAGTGACAGGCGCTACAAGCCGTAACATACCGTTTAAAACAACCGAGCAAAAGACAACATGTTTGTGCTGTGGCAAACCAGCCAAGCATACAGTAGTGTTCGCACGGGCGTACTAATAAAGAAGAGCAATACCCTATACTCACTTCATTCTCTTCGCCAACAGGAATAGCTGTTACGGATTAATATTCCGGACTACTATCTATATTATTGTGATGAGGGTTGAAGAAGGCTACGAAAAGCTTTTGCGGTCGGAGATGTTTTAGACGCAGAAGCTTTTCATGTTTTCAGAAAGGTAGATTGGAAATCGGGGGGAGAGCCATGGGCGGAGCTGAAGAAAAGAGAAAGCGGCTGGAGCTGCTAATGAAGCAGGTTGTAATGCCGGCAGGAGTGGTGGATCCTTATTTTTTGGACGGTTGGATCGATCAGGTTGAGATTAGCCGTACCAACAAGGATTGGAATATCACTATTGCCAAGGAGACACTGGTCCCCGCTCAGGTGTATCGTACGTTCTGTATTCAAGTACAGGAAAAAATGAGTCATATCGCTAAAATCACATTCCGCTTTCAGTACAGTGAGCAGGTTCAACCTGGTGATATTATCGGTGAATACTGGAAGCTTTTTTTAGAGTGGGTGCACCGTGAAATTCCATCTGTTAACGGTTGGATGAACCGGGCTGTGCATGAGTGGGAAGACGGTCTATTATTACTAACAATGAGCGATAGTATGTCATTGGAACTAGCGCGTAAAAAGCAGATAGATCAAGCTATTATTAAGTTTTACGATAAATATTTCGGGCTCTCTATGCGTATTAAAGTTCAGGTGGGTGAAAGTAACCAGGAGGCATTACAGGAATTCCAGGAAAAGAAAATGCAGGAAGAACGCGAAGTCATTCAGCAGATGATGGAAAGTATGGAAGCTGAAATGCCGCCTTTGGAAGAAGAAGAAGGGGACGTGCGGCTTCAATTTGGTTATGACATCAAAGAACCCGCTATTCCGATGCAAGAGATTCAGGACGAAGAGAAGAAAGTCACCCTACAAGGAACAATCTTCGGTTTGGACAGTAAAGAATTGCGCAATGGCAGTACGTTGTTTACGTATTATTTGACAGACTTTAGTGATTCCTTGCAAATGAAAATGTTTGCTAAAACTAAAGAAGATCTAAAAATTCTCAGTCTGTTGGCTAACGGTAAATGGGTCAAAGTGCGGGGACGAGTTGAATATGACCGTTTTATGCAAATTCCTGAGCTGGTTATGATTCCTTCCGATCTAGTTGAAGTACAGGCTCCACCCGGACGTAAGGATAATGCAGCGGAAAAACGGGTTGAGTTTCATCTACACACAAAGATGAGCGCCATGGATGCTGTCGCCTCGATTGATCAATATGTCAAAACAGCCGCCAAATGGGGGCACAAAGCGATTGCGGTCACAGATCATGGCGGTGTGCAATGCTACCCTGATGCTGCTAAGGCTGCAAAGAAGAACGGCATTAAAATGATCTACGGCATTGAGGCCAATGTAGTTAATGATGCTGTCGAGGTTGTAATGCAGGCACAGCCTTTAAATTTGAAAACAGCGACTTATGTCGTTTTTGATATTGAAACCACCGGTTTGTCAGTTACACAAAATAAAATCATTGAGATTGCTGCTGTTAAAATGCATGAGGGCAAGGAAATTGATCGTTATGCAACCTTTGTCAATCCGCATGAACGTATACCCTACAACATTCAGCAACTGACCAACATTAACGATGAAATGGTCAAGGATGCGCCGGATGTCGAACCTGTTATAAAGGAGTTCGTAGCTTTTGCTGGTGATGCAGTATTGGTTGCTCATAATGCGCGGTTTGATGTCGGCTTTATCCAGGCCACTCTTCGAAAGATGGGTTTGCCCGAAATGACCAATCCGGTGCTGGATACGCTGGAACTGGCTCGTTTGCTGTTTCCTACGTTGAAAAATCACCGTCTGAACACACTGACTACTAAATATAAAGTCGCGTTGGAAAGCCATCACCGGGCTATTGATGATACAGTTGCGTTGGCAGAAGTGTTAAACGGACTACTAAACGATGCAGAGCAAATTAAGGGTTTTAAAATGCTCGACCGCTTGAATGATTATGTGGGAAAGGACCTATCGACTGTTCGTCCTTTCCACTGCTGCATTTATGCTCTCAATCCGGTTGGTAAAAAAAATCTGTACAAGCTGGTTTCTATGTCTCATACCGAATATTTCAAGCGTGTGCCTTGTATTCCTAAATCGAAATTGTCTGAGATGAGAGACGGATTGCTTATTATTTCTGGCTGCGAAAAAGGAGAATTCTTCGAGGCCGTGTTAAACAAGTCCGAGGAAGAAGCCGAGGAGATTGCACAGTTTTATGATGTGTTGGAAATTCAACCTTTGACGATGTATATGCATCTGGTGGAAAAGCAACTGGTAAGCGGGCCTGATGCACTAAAAACGGCCATACGTAAAGTATGCGAAATAGGAAAACGTCTTGATAAGCCCGTGATTGCTACAGGCAATGTTCACTATTTGGAAACTCGCGATAAGCTGTACCGTGATATTACCATTCACGGCATTACTGGATTTAGCCCGCTAAAGGATATCCGAAAGCCAGATGCTCATTTACGTACAACGGATGAAATGCTGGCAGAGTTCGAGTTTTTGGGTGAGGAAAAAGCGTATGAAGTTGTTGTGACAAATACTAGCGAGCTGGCAGAGCGTTTTGAAGAACTGGAACTGTTCCCTGACAAGCTTTTTACGCCATTACTGGACGGAGCAGATGAGGAAATTCGCAATACATGCTATGAGACGGCTCGATCCATTTATGGTGAATCCTTACCTGAGGTTGTTGTAGCTCGCCTTGAAAAAGAATTGGAACCTATTATTAAATACGGTTTCTCCGCTAACTATCTCATTTCTGAACGTCTGGTTAAAAAGTCTAACCAGGATGGATACTTGGTAGGTTCACGGGGGTCTGTTGGTTCTTCTGTAGTTGCTACTTTTCTCGGTATTTCTGAGGTAAATCCGCTGCCCGCCCATTATATTTGCGGTAATTCTGACTGTAAACACAGCGAATGGTTTTTGGATGGAAGTGTTCCAAGCGGTTTTGACTTGCCAGATAAAAACTGTCCAAATTGCGGTGGCAAGCTCAAGGGTGAGGGGCAGGATATACCTTTTGAAACGTTCCTCGGTTTTAAAGGAGATAAAGTTCCCGATATTGACTTGAACTTCTCTGGTGAATATCAACCTGTTGCCCATAATTATACGAAAGTATTGTTTGGTGAAAAAAGCGTTTTCCGTGCAGGAACTATTGGTACAGTAGCTGAGAAAACGGCGTTTGGATTTGCCAAAAAATATGAAGAGGCACATCATAAAAAATGGCGCGGAGCCGAGCTGAACAGGCTGGCTTCTGGTTGTACGGGTGTAAAACGTAGTACCGGACAGCATCCGGGCGGGATCGTTGTTGTTCCTGATTATATTGAGGTCGAGGACATTACACCAGTACAGTATCCGGCTGATGATACGAGCTCGGAATGGAAAACGACGCATTTTGATTATCACGCTTTTGATGCGAACTTACTCAAGCTCGATATTCTGGGCCATGATGATCCGACCATGATGAGAATGCTTCAGGATTTGACCGGGGTTGACCCTACGACCATTCCAATGAATGACCCCAAGGTGATGAGCATGTTCAACTCCACGGAGGCACTCGGTGTAACACCGCAGCAAATCCGCACGCCTGTTGCCACCTATGGTGTACCAGAGATGGGGACCAAATTTGTACGCCAGATGCTGGTAGAGTCGCAGCCGAGTTCTTTTGCCGATTTACTGCAAATATCCGGTTTGTCTCACGGTACGGGTGTATGGCTGGGGAACGCACAAGAGTTGATTAAAAATAATACATGTAACATCAAGACCGTAATTGGTTGTCGGGATGATATTATGCTGTTTTTGATTTACAAGGCGGGGATGGATGCAGGTCTGGCCTTTAAAATTACGGAGAGCGTACGTAAAGGTAAAGGGCTTAGTGCCGAATGGATTGAAGAAATGAAAAAATGCAAGGTGCCGCAGTGGTACATTGATTCCTGTCTAAAAATCCAGTACATGTTTCCGAAGGCGCATGCTGCAGCCTATGTTATTTCAGCAGTGCGTACAGCGTATTTCAAGCTGTATCATCCGATCGAGTATTATGCAACTTACTTCTCAGTACGTGCGGCCGATTTTGATATTGATCTGTGCTGTCAAGGGTATGATGCGATTGCACGGAAGATTGTCGAAATTGAGCAGCTTGGTTTTCAGGCTCCACCTAAAGAAAAAGGGATGCTTCCAATTCTGGAGATGGCTTTGGAAATGACGGCTCGCGGGTTTAGTTTTAAATCTATTGATTTGTACCGTTCCGAAGCTACTCGTTTCAAAGTGGACGGGGACTCGCTCATTCCTCCGTTCGGAGCTCTTCAGGGTATTGGAGATAATGCAGCACGTAACATCGCAGCGGCCCGTGAACAGGGTGAATTTTTGTCCGTTGAGGATTTTCAACAGAAATCGAAGGCTAGTAAAACCATTGTCGAAATGCTGTCCCAAATGGGTTGCTTTCGAGGTCTGCCAGAGAGTAATCAGCTGTCTCTGTTTTAATCTGAACCACAGTAGTCAAGCTCTGGCACTTGTCACATAACTACGGTTATGTTATAATTTTTTTGGTAATCATGGAGATAAAACCGTTGCTAAAAGAGTGGGGAAACCCACTCTTTACTGTTTGATATACAGGTACAACGTGAAAAAAGGTTATTTTTGGGCAGGCAACCGGTACGCCGGTTTATTTGCAGTGAGCCCAAAATGAACATTACATCAAATGAAAATGAAAATGCCGGTGATGGAGAAGCATTGCCCACAGTAAGAGGGTATCTCTTTTTCACCACAGGAAAGTTCACTTTTGGAGGTTATAATCTTTGAGCACACCAAAGATCAAATCAGTAGTAGAAGAAATGGCCCAACCTTACCTCGATGAGCATGGTTTTGAACTGGTCGATGTCGAGTATGTCAAAGAGGGTAGCAATTGGTTTCTTCGCGTTTTTGTAGATAAAGACGGAGGAATTGATCTGGACGACTGTAGTATGATCAGTGAATATTTGGGTCAAAAGCTGGATGAAAATGACCCTGTTTCTACAGCATATTTTCTGGAAGTGTCTTCACCAGGCGCCGAAAGACCGCTGAAAAAAGCGGAGGATGTCACTAAAGCGGTAGGCAAAAACGTATTCGTTACTACATACGAGCCGATTAACGGTCTGAAGGAATTCGAAGGCCGTTTGCTTTCTTTTGAAGATGGGGAACTTACCGTCCAAAGCGGACAAAAGAAGCATACCATACCTTATGACAAGGTAGCTGGTGCAAGGCTCGCGATCATATTTTAATTCAGATTTGATTGTTGCTGTTTGACATGTACTACATGTTTTTTGCCTCGTGTGCCGACCAGTACGCAGGTGCCATCATTTGAAAGGGGGAGCAGTAATCCATGAGTATGGATTTTATTGAAGCAATGAACGAGTTGGAAAGAGAAAAGGGGATCAGTAAGGACGTGCTGTTTGAGGCCATTGAAGCAGCCCTGATTTCCAGCTACAAACGGAATTTCAATACCGCACAAAACGTGCGTGTTGATATGAACCGCAACTCGGGAGTCATTAAGGTATATGCCCGCAAGCTGATCGTTGAGGAGGTATTGGACCCTCGCACCGAGATTTCGTTGCCAGCAGCCCGTGAGATCAACCCACATTTTCAGTTGGAGGATATCGCTGAAATTGAAGTCACACCACGTGATTTTGGACGGATTGCTGCACAAACAGCGAAGCAGGTTGTGACTCAGCGCATTCGCGAAGCGGAACGGGGATTGATCTACAACAAGTTTGTGGACAAGGAAGAGGATATTGTAACAGGAACTGTACAGCGCCAAGACCCACGTAATATTTATATTGATCTTGGCAAGGTGGAAGCAGTTCTTCCGTTGAGCGAGCTGATGCCTAATGAGAAATTCAACCATTTGGATCGGATTAAGGCTTATATTACCAAGGTGGAGAACACAACCAAAGGACCGCAAATTATGCTGTCCCGATCACATCCGGGTCTGCTTAAGCGTTTGTTCGAACTCGAAGTACCTGAAATTTTTGACGGTGTTGTAGAGATTCGTTCCGTAGCGCGTGAAGCAGGCTTCCGTTCTAAGATCGCAGTTCATTCTCGTAACGCCGAGGTTGATCCAGTAGGTTCTTGTGTGGGACCAAGAGGAACGCGGGTGCAGACCATTGTAAACGAGCTGCGTGGCGAAAAAATCGACATTGTACGCTATTCTGATAATGTTGATGAATACGTGGCTAATGCTTTGAGTCCGTCCAAGGTGCTTGAAGTACAGGTATTTGAAGAAGAGAAAATGGCTCGCGTTATAGTACCTGATTATCAACTTTCTCTAGCTATTGGTATCAAAGGGCAAAATGCTCGCCTTGCTGCTAAGCTTACTGGCTGGAAAATTGATATTAAGAGTGAAACACAGGCGGAGGAAGAGCTCGGCAGACCGAGAACATCCACCGATGAAATGCATCAGGATTCCGTTTCTGTAGATTAAGCGGAGTGTAGGGGGGTTAATGCATGAAACAGAGAAAGATACCTTTGCGCAAATGTGTCGCCTGTCATGAAATGATGCCAAAGAAACAGTTAATCCGTGTCGTCAAAACCCCTGAAGACGAAGTGTTGATTGACTTGACTGGCAAAAAGTCGGGACGCGGCGCTTACTTGTGCGGCAAAGCCGCCTGCTTCAAGCTGGCTCAAAAGAGCAAGGCACTGGATCGAGCATTGAAGCACTCGGTCCATCCTGATATTTATGAGCAGCTAAGTCGTGATTTTGCTGCCGTCGAGGAAGAATTCCTGGCGGCACAAGGCAGCGTGCAGGATGAATAAGGCGCTGTCTGGATTGGGGCTTGCCATGAGAGCTGGCAAGCTGCTAACAGGTGATGAGATCGTTTATAAAGCGATCAGGTCTTCAGAAGCCAAGCTGGTCATTCTTGCGAAAGATGCTTCAATGAATACTCAAAAGAAATTCCGCGACAAATGCGGGACGTACAAAATCCCCTTATTGATAGGATTTGACCGGGAAAGCTTGGGAAGCAGCATCGGCAAACCTGAACGGGTCGTGCTGGCTGTGACGGATCAAGGATTCGCGAAATTGATCATGAAACATGCGGGGATAATGTCGGAGGTGGAGTATATTGAGTAAACAAGAAAGCAAAGACAAAGTGCGGGTATACGAATACGCCAAATCGTTGAACATGAGCAGCAAAGAAATTATCACCATTCTTAAACGGCTGGATATTCCCGTAAACAACCATATGAGCGTCATGGAACATGATGCCGTAGGTAAAGTGGAAAACTTTTTTAAGAATATTAAATCCAATGCTGCGGTCAAGCAAGGCGAAGCAGGCACGGCGCAAGTAAGCTCGAATCAGACCGGTTCAAGCCAGAATAGTAATCATTCAACGGAGCAAACCAAAAATCAACAGGAAAAGCAGGTAAGTATGAATAGGACAAACAACAACCAAAACAGTAACCGAAGTAGCGCTCCAAAAGCGCAAAGCAGTCAGCAGGGCGGTCAAAACCGCAGTCAACAAGGTTCTAGTAGACCAAGCGGCCAGCAAGGCACTCAGAACCGCAGTAATGGTCAACAGCAGGGAGGACAACAGCGTACCGGTAGCAATAACACAGGTTCGCGTCCTCAGGGAAGCAGCCAGGGTGGTGCGGCAGTAAGAACTTCTTCTTCCGCAGGAAGCAACAATTCCAACCGCAGTGGTGGCAACCGTACAGGTGGTAACTCCAACAACAGCGGTAACCGTTTCGGTCAAGGACGTTTTGACGATAACCGTCAAGGCGGAGGACGGGGTGGTAACGGTGGCCGTGGAGGCAACAACCGCGGTGGAAACAATCGTGGCGGCAAATTCAACAACCGTGGTAAAGGTCAACAACAGGAGCGTCGCGAGAAAATCGACAACACGCCTAAGAAAATTATTGTGCGTGGTGAGATGACTGTTGGTGAAACAGCCAAGCTTCTTCATAAGGATGCGTCAGAAGTCATCAAGAAGCTAATTATGCTCGGAACAATGGCGACCATCAACCAAGAACTGGATATGGATACCATTCTCTTGCTTGCTGGTGACTTTGGCGTCGAGGTAGAAGTGAAAATCCCAGTGGAAGAAGATCGTTTTGAAACTGTGGAAGAAAATGATGATCCAGCGGATTTGAGAACACGTCCACCGGTTGTAACCATTATGGGTCACGTCGATCATGGTAAAACAACTTTGCTGGATGCCATTCGCTCCACGAATGTAACAGGTGGCGAAGCTGGTGGTATTACACAGCACATTGGTGCATACCAAGTTGAAATTAACAGCAAAAAAATCACTTTCTTAGATACACCGGGTCACGAAGCCTTTACCGCTATGCGTGCACGTGGTGCTCAAGTAACAGATATGACGATTATTGTGGTTGCAGCTGATGACGGTGTTATGCCACAAACGGTTGAAGCCATTAGCCATGCAAAAGCAGCAGGTCTACCAATAATCGTTGCTGTAAACAAGATCGACAAACCGGATGCCAACCCGGACAAAGTAAAGCAGGAACTTACAGAATATGAATTGGTGCCCGAAGAGTGGGGCGGCGATACAATTTTCGTTAACGTTTCCGCTAAACAAAGAATGGGTCTGGAAGACTTGCTCGAAATGATCCTGCTCGTAGCTGAAGTGAATGAGTACAAAGCGAACCCTGATAAACGGGCACGTGGTACTATTATTGAGGCTGAGCTGGATAAAGGTCGCGGTTCTGTAGCCCGTATTCTCGTTCAAAACGGGACACTGAAAGTCGGCGACGCATTCGTAGCAGGTAACTGCTTCGGACGTGTACGTGCCATGGTCAACGATAAAGGCCGTCGTCTTAAGGAAGCAGGTCCTTCCACACCAGTTGAAATTACTGGTTTGACAGAAGTTCCACTTGCAGGCGATCCGTTCATGGTGTTCGAGGATGAGCGTAAAGCTCGTGCTATCGCTGATAAACGTGCGATTACACAACGTCAATCCGATCTGGGCAGTAATACCCGCGTAACGCTGGATGACCTGTTCCAACACATCAAGGATGGCGAGATGAAGGATCTGAATGTCATTATTAAGGGTGACGTACAAGGTTCTGTCGAAGCGCTGAAAGGCTCCTTGAACAAGATTGAAGTTGAAGGTGTACGCGTCAAAATCCTTCACAGTGGTGCAGGTGCAATCACTGAATCCGATATTATTTTGGCTGCGGCATCCAATGCCATTGTTATTGGCTTTAACGTTCGTCCTGATAATCAGGCGAAGTCTACAGCAGAAGCTGAAAAAGTGGACATTCGTCTACATCGCGTCATTTACAATGTCATTGAAGAAATCGAGCAGGCTATGAAAGGCATGCTGGACCCTGAATATAAAGAAAATGTGATTGGTCACGCTGAAGTTCGTAACGTGTTTAAAGTTACTAAAGTCGGTACGATTGCTGGTTGTATGGTAACGTCTGGTAAAATTACTCGTTCAGCAGAAGCACGTCTGGTCCGTGACGGTATCGTTATTTTTGAAGGTAAAATCGACTCACTGAAACGCTTTAAGGACGACGCAAAAGAAGTTGCCCAAGGTTACGAATGTGGTATCACCCTTGATGGTTATAATGATGTTAAGGAATCCGACATTATTGAAGCGTTCGTCATGGAAACAGTGGAGCGCTAACGGCAGAGAGGTGAACACCCATGGCTAAAATACGTACAGGTCGAGTTGGCGAACAGATTAAGAAAGAACTAAGCCTACTCATACAGACCGAATTAAAAGACCCACGTATCGGTTTTATTACGGTGACTGGTGTCGATGTCACAAACGATTTGTCCCAAGCGAAAGTATACTTGAGCGTACTTGGAGATGAAGAACAAAAAACTTCTTCTCTAAAGGCGCTGGACAAAGCGAACGGTTATCTTCGTTCTGAACTTGGCAAACGGATACGGCTTCGCCATATTCCTGAGCTGATTTTCAAAATTGACGAATCTATTGCTTATGGCAGCCGAATTGAAAAGCTGTTGAGTGATATCGACAAGGATGAGAAATAGGGATTTTTGTTAGTCTGAAGAACCATAACTGAATGTAAAGGAGACGGCAATGCATACCTATGAACAGGCGCTTCAACAAGCGAAGGAATTTATTCTGGAGCATGATGATTACCTGATCGTATCGCATGTACAGCCGGACGGAGACGCAGTCAGCTCCACCGTAACGGTGGGCTGGCTTCTCTCATGTCTGGGGAAGAAATTTACCATGCTGAATGAGGGACCTATTCCTAAACGCATGGATTTTTTATGGCATGCCGATGAGATTATGGATATGAGTCAACAACCGCCAGAACGGAAATACAACCGAATCATTTGTGTAGATTGTGCGGATTACCGTCGTGTTGGTTTGACAGAGCAGTTTTTTACGGAAGATGCCATTATTCTGAATATTGATCATCATCCAACGAACGACGCTTATGGTGCAATTAATGTGATTAAGTCAGATGCTGCGGCAACAGCGGAAATTCTTTTTGATTTATTGGAAAAGTTTGCAGTAACTTGGGATGTAGAAGTAGCAACAGCTGTATATACAGGGTTGTTAACGGATACGGGAGGCTTCCGCTACTCCAACACTTCACCGAAAGTGATGTCTACGGTATCGCAACTACTTGCTTATGGTGTTGATGGCCCATTTTTGTCCGAGAAATTGCTCGAGGAAATGACATTTCCCCAAATGAAAGTGCTGACCAAAGCATTGCAAACGCTCACGATGTCAGAGGATGGTAAAGTTGCTTGGGTCGTTGTAACACCTGATGATATGACGGAATGCGGTGCTGTAAATGAGGACTTGGAAGGTATCGTGAATTATCCAAGAAATATTCGTGGGGTTGAAGTAGGCATTTTCTTTAAAGTTATTAATGATCAAGCGACCAAGGCAAGTTTGAGATCGGCAGGGAACGTTGATGTAGCTGCGCTCGCTCAATCGTTCGGAGGCGGTGGTCATGTACGTGCGGCTGGCTGTCGGCTAGAGGGTAAGCTAGAAGATATCATTGAGACCGTTGTAGGGCGGGTGAAGTCTGAGCTATGAACCCAATAAAGAAGGGACAGGCAACTTGGGAAGGTGTTCTACCTGTCTATAAACCTGCTGGATTTACTTCTCACGATGTCGTGGCCAAGGCTCGCCGTTTACTGGGGATGAAGCGAATCGGACATACTGGGACGCTAGATCCGCAGGTAACTGGTGTTCTGCCCTTGTGTCTGGGACGCGCCACCCGAGTGGTGGAGTACATGCAAGAGCGGCCCAAGGAATACCGGGCTACACTGCGATTAGGCATTGCCACTGATACCGAAGACCTGACTGGGACAATTACAGAAGAGAGCGAACGTCCGGTTGAGGTTACCGAAATGGAAGCCAAAGCGGTTCTGGAACGTTTCGTTGGTACGATCTCCCAAGTCCCACCCATGTACTCTGCTCTCAAAATAGATGGAAAACGTCTATACGAGCTGGCTCGAGAAGGCAAAACTGTGGAGCGTAAAAGCCGTGAAGTGAGCATTTATGAGCTGGAAATGACAGGATTTGCGAAGATGGGGCCGCATGTGGATATTTCTTTTCGTGCTTTGTGCTCCAAAGGTACTTATATCCGTACACTATGTGTTGATATTGGCCGTGAATTGGGATATCCTTCAACAATGGTTAAGCTGGAGCGAACGATGTCTGCGGGAATTTCTGCGGAACATTGTTTAACATTTGAAGAAATTGAGCGCTATGTAGCCGAGGGTAGCCTGGGTGAGCGGCTTATCGCCACCGATAAAGCGATTGACTATATGCCTGAGCATACAGTGGCTGAAGCTAAGGCAGCTGCAGCTCTGCAAGGCCAACGCCTGTCGCTGAGTATGATTACACCACCAGTGACAGACAACCAACCTTTCCGATTATATAAAGAGGATAAAACGTTTTTAGGCATATATGGACGGGATGAATCAGGTGCAATCGCCCCAATTAAAGTTTTTTTAAGTTTATAGAATTTATAAAATTACAGCGGTGCTGAACCATACTATAAACGCCAGATATCTTCCCCAAGGCACGGCTTGGCTTCCGTGAAATTATGCTGATAGACGTTTTTCACCTTGAATTGTGCTATAATTTTTGACGAAGTTAGTCAAATGATGTGAAATGCAGGTGAATGAATATGATTACCGTATCGTTATCTTATCCTTTGAGTGATGAGTTATTGCAGCAATGGGGACGTCCACAAGTCACGGCGATCGGCCAGTTCGACGGCCTTCATCTGGGACATGCAAGCGTAATACGTAAGGCTGTCGCGCTCGCTCATGAACAGAATGTGCCAGTATCTGTCATGACATTTCACCCTCATCCGAAGGAAGTCATGAAAAAAGGCGATTATGAAGGTTATTTAACACCGCTTGCGGATAAGCAGACTATTCTGTCCGATATGGGTGTGGATGTACTTTATATTTTAAGTTTTAACGAAGAGTTTTCCAAGGTTAGCCCGGAGGCTTTTATAACAGACGTGCTGCTTCCATTACAAATTCGAACGGCGGTAGTAGGTTTTGATTTTAGGTTTGGCCACCGGGGAGCCGGGCATGAGGATACGCTTCGGAAGCTGGGAGGGGAGCTGATGTCTGTTTACACTGTACCACCGTTCGAACTGGATGGGGATAAGGTAAGCAGCTCCGGCATTCGCCGTGCTTTACAGACGGGGGATTTAGCACATGCGTCACGCTGGTTGGGACGCCCTTATCGTATCCAGGGTACTGTGATGGATGGAGAGAAGCGCGGACGCACAATTGGTTTTCCGACAGCTAATCTCAAGCTGGATGATTCATATGTCATTCCAGTTAAGGGTGTGTACGCTGTACGGGCGCTCGTGGGTGATCATTGGATAAATGGTGTAATGAATGTAGGAGTTAAGCCTACGTTTCATGAAGGTGTGCTGAATCCGTCGTTTGAGGTACATCTTTTTGATTTTAATCAACAAATTTATGGGGAGCCTGTGCTTGTTGAGCTTCACCATTACATCCGTCCTGAACGCAAATTCTCTTCAGTGGATGAGCTGATCAGCCAAATTGGCAATGACGCACAAACGGCTAAAAAGCTGTTGGGCTAATTTATTTACATAAGACAGGCGCTGTGTTATACTGACTTATGTTGTGTAAACAACGATGAACCTTAGCTTGGTTGTCCGCTTTCACCGGCGGTTACGAGGCTAATGGCGATTATAATGAAGGAGGTGAACAGGATGGCATTGACTCAAGAGCGTAAACAGCAATTGATCGAGGAGTACAAAACTCATGAATCCGATACAGGATCACCTGAGGTACAAATCGCTATCCTTACTGAAAACATCGTCAACTTGCAAAGTCACTTTCGTTCGCACAAGAAAGACCATCACTCCCGCCGCGGGTTGTTGAAAATGGTCGGTCAGCGTCGTAAACTTTTGGCTTACCTGAAGAAGACTGATGTTAAACGTTACAGTGCGTTGATCGAGCGTCTCGGACTGCGTCGTTAATTTTCAGACATGTAATGAGAAAAGAAGCCTGGTTGTTCACCGCTTGTCCCTGCTAAGGCGACGGCGGACAGCAGCCGGGTTCTTTTTTGAAATGAGGAATCTTTTTTTGAATTACATATCCTATTTTGTCTGTGAGCTTCTTATGAATAAGACCTGCGCAGGAAATACTGGATGTGTATAGAACTTTTACAATGAAATGAAATGGAGGGATACCATGGAGCAACGCGTAGAAATGCAACTCGGCGGAAGAAAGCTGGTGCTTGAAACAGGACGTCTTGCAAAACAAGCCAATGCGGCAGTTAAGGTGAGTTACGGAGAAACAGTTGTGCTGTGTACTGTGACCGCTTCCCGTGAACCGAAAGATTTGGACTTTTTTCCGCTGACCGTGAACTATGAGGAAAGATTGTATGCTGTGGGGAAAATTCCTGGCGGATTTATTAAGCGTGAAGGACGCCCGAGTCAAAAGGCGATTTTATCCAGTCGTTTGACAGACCGTCCAATTCGCCCATTGTTCCCTGAAGGTTTCCGTAATGATGTGCAGGTGTTAAACCTAGTCATGAGTGTTGATCAGGATTGTGAACCTGAAATTGCAGCCATGATTGGAACCTCGGCAGCACTCAGTATTTCGGATGTTCCTTTTAACGGTCCAATTGGCGGGGTTGCTGTAGGTCGTGTAAACGGACAATTTGTAATTAATCCAGATATTGCACAGCAGAACGCAAGCGATCTGTATCTCGTTGTAGCTGGAACAAAAGATGCCATTATGATGGTAGAAGCAGAAGGCGATGAGATTCCAGAGGAAGTTATGCTCGAAGCTATTATGTTCGGACATGATGAGATTAAGAACATTGTGGCAGTTATTGAACAATTGGTGCAAGTAGCAGGTAAAGAGAAAATGCAGGTTAAGCTGCATGCTGTTGATGAAAAAGTGAACAGTGAAGTACGTGCTTATGCAGCTGATCGTTTGGTGGAAGCTGTTAAAATTGCAGAAAAACATGCCCGTCAAGAGGCGATTGATGCCGTTAATGAAGAGACCGTTGCCCATTTTGAAGCACAATACATAGAGACACCTGAGCTTTTGAGTGATGTGAGCGAAGTTCTCTATGATATCGTTAAGGAAGAAGTCCGTCGTCTGATTACGCATGATAAAGTGCGTCCTGATGGTCGTAAGCTTGACGAAATTCGTCCAATTGAAAGTGACACTAGCATTTTGCCGCGTACGCACGGTTCAGGCTTATTTACACGCGGGCAAACGCAGGCGCTTAGCGTTTGTACTCTTGGTGCTCTAGGGGATGTACAAATTCTAGACGGTATTGATCTGGAAGAAACCAAACGCTTCATGCATCATTACAATTTCCCTCCATTCAGCGTAGGTGAGGCTCGTCCTTTGCGCGCGCCAGGTCGTCGTGAAATCGGACATGGTGCTCTTGGTGAGCGTGCGCTTTCCAAAGTAATTCCTTCCGAAACTGAATTTCCGTACACGATCCGTCTGGTTTCCGAAGTACTGGAATCGAATGGATCGACCTCACAAGCTAGTATTTGTGCAAGCACACTGGCTATGATGGATGCAGGTGTACCGATTAAAGCTCCAGTTGCAGGTGTGGCCATGGGATTGATTAAGGATGGAGATCATGTTTCCGTACTGACAGATATCCAAGGTATGGAAGATCATCTGGGCGATATGGACTTTAAAGTTGCTGGTACAGCGGAAGGCGTAACTGCCATTCAAATGGATATTAAAATTGACGGTATTGACCGCAATATTTTACAGGATGCGCTCAAGCAAGCCAGAGAAGGACGTTTGTTCATTCTTGGCAAAATGATGGAAGCGATCCAGAAGCCACGTGAGCAATTGTCTCCGTACGCTCCAAAAATTATGACAATGCACATTAACCCGGACAAAATCCGTGATGTTATTGGAGCTGGTGGTAAAATCATCAACAAGATCATCGAAGAAACCGGCGTGAAAATCGATATTGAACAAGATGGTCGTGTGTTCATCGCTTCTACAAATCAAGAGATGAATGAGAAGGCGCGTTCCATTATTGAAGGTATCGTAAAAGAAGTCGTGGTCGGCGAGATTTACATCGGTACAGTCAAACGAATTGAAAAATTCGGCGCATTTGTTGAAATTTTACCGGGTAAAGATGGTCTGGTTCATATTTCTCAACTGTCTACTGAGCGTGTAGCCAAAGTTGAAGATGTCATTGCTATTGGTGATACGATTACGGTGAAAGTAACTGAAATCGATCAGCAAGGTCGCGTCAATTTGTCCCGTAAGGCAGTACTGACGGCTGAAGCTCCTGCTAAGTCCTAGGTTGTGAGACCGCGAACTACTGTAATAGGGATTCTATACGTTTGTACAGAATAAGGGATTTGAATAGCATAAATTAAGCTTTTGGAAAGAGGCAGAGCTACGTTTCTGGCTCTTTTTTCATACATATGCACAAGCTGCACCCAAGAGGGCTTCTATAGCTTACTACGTCATAGATCTTGTCCTCCCCGCATACAATGTGGACAAACGAGCGGGAGGATGAAGGAATGATGAGTAGGGTGAAACGAGCGGTGTGGGTGGTAGCCACTTTAGCCGTCACACTGGTAATCGGGCAGTTTAGCGGGGTTCGTGACTACGCTAGTCAATTACGCAATGGAAACGCTACAGGAGCCGAAGAGCTTGAAGCTACACCCACGATGGCGGTGGTAGCTTTGCCTGATAATGCGCTTATGCAGCGACTAAGGACAGAAGCAGCACGTCAGCGGAGAGAACCAGTTGATGCCAAGGTCGACAGGGTATGGAAGGCTATTCCAGGTTATAACGGACTGGAAGTCGATTTGGATGCTACATATCGCAAAGCCATTGCAGCTCCAGATCGGCCTATTCAATATGTATATCGCCAATTGGCACCCAAAATACATTTAAATCAACTGGGGAATGTCCCCATTTACAGGGGCAATCCTGAAAAACCGATGGTATCCTTCATGATCAATGTAGCATGGGGGAATGAGTTTATCGTGCCTATACTGAATACATTGGATCAGGAGAGGGTTAAGGCTACATTTTTTCTTGATGGAAGTTGGCTGAAGAAAAATCCTGAACTTGCCAAGGAAATTCAAAGAAGAGGGCATGAGCTTTCGAATCATGCTTATTCTCATCCCAATATGAGTCGTTTGAGCCGAGCCAGAGCCGTACAAGAAATCGAAAAGACGGAAATGCTTCTTCAAGAAACTTTGGGTGTCAAAAATAATTGGTTTGCCCCTCCATCGGGGGATTTTAATCAACAAACAGTGGATATAGCCGCAGAGCATGGACTCAAAACTGTGTTGTGGACATTGGACACCGTAGATTGGAAACATCCGTCACCGGAATCGGTGGTTCATAAAATCAACAGCAAGGTTGAGTCAGGCTCCCTGATATTGATGCACCCAACAGATTCCTCGGCTGCTGCTCTCAAAGGTATGATTCATGCCATTCGTAGTAAAGGACTTGTGCTTGGAACTGTCAGTCAGACGCTTTCCCCTGATCGGCAGCTACCAGCTCCGGTTGAGTGAACGTCTTTTTTCTGTTAGGATTGAACATTATGGCAAAGTATGCAATTCAGTTTAGGAGGGCCAAGCGTGGAAAGAATTCAACTCAAAAACGGCCTAAGAGTGGTCATCGAAAAAATTCCAACCGTGCGTTCTGTTTCTTTCGGCATCTGGGTTAAAACCGGTTCCCGGAACGAAACACCGGACAATAGCGGTATTTCTCATTTTATTGAACACATGCTTTTCAAAGGAACAGAGCGTTTTAGTGCTAAGGAAATCGCTGAGCAATTCGATGCCATCGGAGGAAATGTTAATGCTTTCACTTCGAAGGAATATACGTGCTATTATGCGAAAGTGCTAGATGAGCATCTACCGATCGCAGTCGATGTACTGTCTGATATGTTCTTTAATTCCAAATTGGATCAGGAAGAGCTCGCAAGAGAGAAAAATGTGATTTTGGAGGAAATCTCCATGTACGAGGACACACCGGATGATATGGTGCACGATCTTGTATCTCGGGCGGCCTATGGCGAACACCCACTGGCTTATCCGATTCTCGGAACCGAAGATCACCTGCTAGCTATGGATAGCTCACATCTCAGCCATTATATGAAGGAGCACTATACAATCGACAATACAGTTATCAGTGTAGCTGGTAATGTTGACGATCGTCTTGTAGAATTGCTGGAGCAACATTTTGGGCATTTCGATAATCACGGAACCGTTTCGCCACTGACAGTACCTGCGTTTAACGGTCAGCTCTTGTACCATGAGAAAGCAACGGAGCAGAATCATATTTGTCTATCTCTGCCTGGATTTGCAATAGGCGACGATCTCCAGTATGCTATGGTTTTGCTGAATAACGCGATCGGCGGGGGCATGAGCTCACGTTTATTTCAGGAAATTCGTGAAAAACGCGGACTGGCTTATTCGGTCTATTCCTATCATAGCTCCCATGCCGATAGTGGAATGTTCACAATCTATGCAGGTACCGCTCCTAAGCAAACAAAGGATGTGCTCGATTTGACGCTGGAGCTGTTACGAGATGTGGCTATCAATGGTTTGGACGCTAATGAGCTTCGTAAAGGCAAGGAGCAGCTAAAAGGAAGTCTGATCTTAAGCCTTGAGAGTACGGGTAGCCGAATGAACCGTCTTGGAAAAAATGAGTTAATGTTGGGTCAGCATTATACGCTGGATCAAATGATCGAACACATCGAACAAGTGACGGCTGATGATGTGAACAAAGTGCTGGATCGGATGTTTTCGGAGCCGTTTGCTCTGTCAATGGTCGGAGCGAGCGATTCAGCGGTTAAGGATATGAGGAGGGACTATTTTGTTAACTTACGTTGAAATTAACAGACTCGGGGGCAATGAAGATATTGAGCTCCCCCGCAAAATGTCAGAGCTTGCATCGGGATTTGACTTGTATGCAGCAGTACAGGAGGATTTGGTTCTGGAACCTGGCAAACGTTGTCTCATTCCAACTGGATTTGCAATAGCCATGCCAGCAGGATTAGAGGCACAAATCCGTCCGCGTAGTGGACTGGCTCTCAAGCATGGTATTACTTGTCTTAACACGCCTGGAACGATTGATGCAGATTATCGTGGAGAGATTAAGGTGCTTCTTATCAATTTAGGCGAGGAACCGTTCACCATTACGCGCAATGAGCGAATTGCACAAATGGTATTTCAGGTTGTGCCTGAGGTGGAGTTAAAACAAGTAGACCATTTGTCTGAAACTGTACGCGGTGCTGGAGGCTTTGGTCATACAGGACGCTGAGTCTACGGTTCACTTGCATGCAGTGTAATACAATTGTCCATTTTGTAGGAAGCTTCAATATTACTCGCTTAAGAGTAAGCATACACATAAAAGTCGTTCCGTAGAGGGGCGGCTTTTTTGTGTTTTTTCACCCCTTCCCGGGCATCTGCATAGAATAAAAGCATATCGTGTCTCGGAAAGGAGTGATCCGGATGCTAACAGGAATGCGCATCGTTGTTTTGGGTGGCGATGCGAGGCAGCTTGAGGTAATCCGCAAATGTGTCGACATGGATGCTACTGTCACTGTGGTCGGCTTTGACAAGCTCGAAGTACCACTCAAAGGAGTTACATTAGAGCCATTGTCTGTCAAGCTGCTGGAATCGTCAGACGCACTGATTCTGCCAGTGGTGGGATGCGATGAGGAAGGCAACGTGAATGCACTTTTCGGAGCACAAAAGCTCCAGTTTCTGAATGAGCATGCTGCTGCTCTTCCACCGCATTGCGTTGTATATACAGGGATGGCGCGAGCGTACTTAAAAGAAATTTGTACCAGGCATGAATTGAAGCTGGTTGAGCTGCTGGAGAGAGATGATGTGGCCATATACAATTCTATACCTACGGCTGAAGGCGCACTGATGATGGCAATTCAGCATACTGATTTTACGATCCATGGTGCAGATTGTATGGTTCTAGGCATGGGACGGACTGGATTTACCATGGCAAGGGCACTACAGGGGTTGGGAGCCAAAGTGAAAGTTGGAGTACGGCGGGCGGAGGATGCAGCGAGAGCCGTGGAGATGGGTTGGAAGCCTTTTATGACAAGGGATTTAGCGAATGAGACAAAGGGAGTTGACTTGATTTTTAATACGATACCCTCTATGATTATCACAGCGCAAATTCTGTCTAAATTGCCACTGAGTACCGTGATTATAGATCTTGCTTCCGCCCCAGGCGGTTGTGATTTCCGGTATGCGGAAAAGCGTGGAATTACGGCTATGCTTGCCCCCGGTCTTCCCGGTATTGTTGCTCCCAAAACTGCTGGTACCATTATAGCGAATACGCTGGTGCAGTTGTTAATGGAAGATAATCCTGATCGGGGGGATGCACAATGAGTTGGCAAGGGAAAACGGTAGGTTATGCTATTACAGGCTCACATTGCACATTTGAAGAGGTAATGCCTGTTATACAGCGCTTTGTTGATGAGGGTGCGAAGGTCGTTCCCATTATATCCAATACCGTACTAACAACGGATACTCGCTTCGGTACTTCGCAAAGTTGGCAAAAACAGTTGAAAGATATAACAGGGAATGATATCATTTCTACAATTGTGGAGGCTGAGCCACTGGGACCCTCCCAAATGCTCGATGTGCTGGTGATTGCACCTTTGACGGGGAATTCGATGAGCAAGTTAGCGAATGCGATGACGGACAGTCCGGTTTTGATGGCTGCCAAGGCGCAATTACGCAACGGCCGTCCACTTCTTTTAGCCATATCTACTAATGATGGACTTGGTCTAAATGCTGCCAATATCGCCAAGTTACTAGTAGCCAAGAACATCTTTTTTGTGCCGTTCGGACAGGATAATCCAGTTAAAAAGCCGAACTCGCTTGTAGCCAATATGGAATTGATTCCCGAGGCTGCCTATGAAGCATTGCAGGGCAGGCAGATTCAGCCGATGATTGTGGAACGCAAGACCCCATGAAGTACTATAATTAACTGCTGAGCATCCCTCGCCTAGAAGATGATTCGATAATCCATCGGGTCTAATTTCTTGTTGACGGTGGATGCTTTCAGAATAAAAAATGGTTTTTTAGTCGAGAAGGGGAGATACACCAGATGAGCAATAGAAAGTTTAATGTAGCTGTCGTTGGAGCGACAGGCGCTGTAGGGGAACAGATCGTAAATCTGCTGGAAAAACGCGATTTTCCTGTGGACAAAATCAAATTTCTTTCTTCGCCTCGTTCTGCCGGCACGTTAATTAGCTTTAAAGGTCAGCAGATTCCAGTAGAGATTGCTACCCCCGACAGCTTTGAAGGAATCGACATTGCTTTGTTTAGTGCAGGCGGAGACGTGAGTAAGGAACTGGCGCCGCATGCTGTTCGTCATGGGGCAGTTTGCATTGACAACACCAACGCATTCCGAATGGAACCGACAGCTCCTCTTGTAGTACCTGAGGTGAACAGCGACAAAATTGCCGAGCATCAGGGAATTATCGCGAACCCGAACTGCTCCACCATTCAGATGGTAGCTGCTTTGAAACCATTATATGATCAGTATGGCATTTCTCGTATCATAGTATCCACGTACCAGGCCGTTTCCGGCGCTGGAAGCCGTGCTATTGATGAATTGAATCGTCAAAGCGCAGCCATTCTTAACGGTGATGAAGTTCAGCCAGATCTGCTGCCGGTAGGTTCGTTGCCAGTAAAGCATCAGATTGCTTTCAATGCTATTCCGCAAATTGACAAATTCCAGGATAATGGTTATACACTGGAAGAAATGAAAATGGTACGCGAAACGAAAAAAATACTAGGTGACGATTCTGTAGACGTAACGGCAACGTGTGTTCGTATTCCTGTTGTATATGGTCACTCGGAATCTGTCTATGTAGAGCTTAAAAATGATTATGATCTAGAAGAAGTTCGTAATCTGCTGGCTTCCGCACCTGGAGTAACGCTGGTAGACGATCCTACTGCCCAGCTTTATCCGTTGGCATCCGAAGCTGCTGGAAAACCTGACGTATTCGTAGGGCGTGTACGTCGTGATTTGGGCAATAGCCGTGGATTGAATTTGTGGGTCGTATCCGACAATCTGCTCAAGGGAGCGGCATGGAACGCGGTGCAAATCGCGGAAATTATTGCTGCAAAGGCGGAGTAACGTTCCTAAAGCAGGGAGTAATATGGGGGAAAAATAATGGGTATTTTGGTGCAAAAATTTGGGGGAACCTCGCTGTCCACACCTGAAGCGCGTCAACTTGTGCTGGCACATGTGAAGCGGGAGCTGGAGCAAAATCTTCGATTGGTTGTTGTTGTGTCGGCCATGGGGAGAAAAGGAGAGCCCTATGCAACGGACACGCTGCTGGATTGGGCGGCTTCTAACGGTGACAGTCTTCCTAAGCGCGAGCGGGATTTACTGCTGTGCTGTGGTGAAATCATTTCTGCCGCTACGTTATGCAGCCTGATGGAGAAGGAAGGTATTCCTGCTACGGTGCTGACTGGAGCACAGGCAGGCTTTATTACGGATGATCAATATGGCAATGCTCGCATTTTGGATATCAAGCCAGACCGAATTGTGGAAGAGCTGAACCAAGGCAGAGTTGTCATTGTGACAGGTTTTCAGGGACAAACTGCTGATGGTGATATGACTACCCTTGGTCGGGGAGGCAGCGATACGTCAGCTACGGCGCTGGGGGCTGCTCTACATGCAGATATGGTGGATATTTATACAGATGTGAATGGTATATTAACCGCTGATCCGCGTATTGTGGAAAATGCGAAGCCGCTTGCACATGTTAGCTATACAGAAATTTGTAATATGGCTCATCAGGGAGCCAAGGTGATCCATCCTCGTGCTGTTGAAATCGCCATGCAGGCGAATATTCCGGTACGGGTTCGCTCAACCTTCTCCGAAGGAGAGGGGACGTTGGTTACCCACCGAGAAGGCTTTAAAGACGTGCAGGCAGATATCGTAGACCGTTTCGTGACCGGTATTGCGTATGTCGGCAATGTTACTCAAATTACTGTTGAATTAAAGTCAGGTTTGGAGCACTTGCAATTACAAGTGTTCAAATCTATGGCTGAACATGGAATCAGCGTTGATTTTATTAACGTAACTCCATCAGGGGCGGTTTATACCGTATTTGATAATGATGGAAGCAAAGCGGTTGAAGTACTTAACGGTTTAGGACTAGAGCCTAAGATACTGGCCGGATGTGCTAAAGTTTCGGTCATAGGCGGTGGTATCAACGGGGTACCAGGTATTATGGCGACAATTGTGGAGGCATTGACAGAATCAGACGTACAGATCCTTCAATCGGCAGATTCCAACACCACGATCTGGGTACTTGTTAAAAAGGAAGATATGGTGCAGGCTGTACGCGCATTGCATAATAAATTTGAACTCCATCAATAGGCGCATTGTCCGTGCTCGGACTTGCAAAAAAAGGAGGCAGCATGGTGAACTTCGGCAGATTGATTACCGCAATGGTGACACCTTTTGATCAGCAAGGAGAGATTGACTGGACTGCATTGTCCTCGTTGATTGATTACTTAATAGAAGAACAGCATTCAGAGTCACTTGTTGTATCTGGAACAACAGGGGAGTCTCCTACCCTGAGCGATGATGAAAAAATTAAGTTGTTTGCATTTGTTGTAGAAAAAGCAGCTGGGCGATGTAAAATTATTGCCGGGACGGGAAGCAATAATACACGTCATTCCATCCATCTCACCCGTGCTGCGGAGCAGGCGGGAGCAGACGGTGTGCTGCTGGTAGTGCCATATTATAATAAACCGAATCAGGAAGGGATGTATCAGCATTTCAAAAGTATTGCAAACTCCACATCCCTTCCAGCTATACTGTATAATGTTCCAAGCCGTACCGGAGCCAGCCTAACAGCTGAAACGACACTGCGACTTGCACAAATTCCGAACATTGTAGGAACCAAAGAATGTGCATCACTTGCACAGGTCACACAGATTGCAGCGTCAGCACCAGAAGGCTTTCTGGTTTATTCCGGGGATGATGCATCCGGACTGCCAGCCATGGCTGTAGGTGCTTATGGCATTATCAGCGTAGCGAGCCACGTGGTAGGTGCAGAAATGAAGCGGATGTTGGATTCATTTGTAGGGGGACGCGCGCAGGAGGCAGCCAAACTGCATCAGCAGTTGTTCCCAATTTTTAAGGGCATGTTCGGCTGTCCTCATCCTCTACCTAATCCGGTGGCTGTAAAGTATGCATTAGAATTACGAGGGATTAAGGTAGGTTCAGTTCGGTTGCCGCTTATTCCTCCTACCGAAGATGAAGCGAAGTTTATTAAGAATTTATTTACCCGCTAAAAAGAAATAGCTGTAAGATGTTTACAAATATAAGGAGTACCCTTGTTAAGGGCAGTCGGTAGGTGCAACACCGACTCGGTTATTGTCTGACAAGGTCCTCTGGCATGAAGGGCGTTCTTATAGAACGTCCTTTTTGCTATGCTGTTAATCAGGTATGTAGATAAAATGACACTTACTTATGGTTTGGGAAGGCAATGGGAAACCTAGCGTAACGAACAGGATGACTTGTTTTTTCGTATTTTAATCATGTATAATGGGGTCAAGTGACTGGGTGCGGTATTTTTTTGAAAATTAAATAACAAATCAAGGTACGACGTCCAACTACCATAGGAGGTTTAGATTCATTTGTCTAAAAAAACAAACAACGATAAATTGATGATTTTCGCTTTGGGCGGCGTCGGTGAAATCGGGAAAAATATGTATGTCGTTCAATACGGCAATGACATTGTCGTGGTGGATTCCGGTCTGAAATTTCCGGAAGAGGACATGCTTGGCATCGATATCGTTATTCCTGATATTTCCTACCTTACAGAGAACCGCGACAAAGTAAGAGGCATTGTGCTGACTCATGGTCACGAGGACCATATTGGCGGTTTGCCTTACGTGCTGAAACATTTGAATGTACCTGTATATGGTACCAAATTGACGCTGGGACTGGTGGAAAACAAGCTGAAGGAAGCGAATCTGCTTGGTGAAACCAAACGTATTTTGATCAATGCTGATTCCGAAATCAAACTGGGCTCCACATTGAAAGTAACATTCTTCAAAACCAACCATAGTATTCCTGATTCAGTAGGTGTTTGCATTGATACTCCTGAAGGCGCTGTTGTTCATACAGGAGACTTCAAATTTGATCATACTCCGGTGAACGGACAATATGCAGATTTGCAGCGTATGGCTGAGATTGGCACACGTGGCGTATTGGCTTTATTGTCAGACAGTACCAATGCCGAAAAACCGGGCTTTACACCTTCGGAAAAGAGCGTTGGCATTGTGTTGGAAGATATTTTCCGCAAGTCGAGACAGCGTGTGGTCGTAGCCACTTTTGCTTCGAACGTACATCGCATTCAGCAGGTCATTAATGCTGCTGAGGCAACCGGACGCAAAGTAACGGTGATTGGTCGCAGCATGGTTAATGTCGTAGGTATTGCTTCTGATTTGGGCTACTTGGAAATTCCAGATGGAATGCTGATTGAGCCTGAAGAAGTGGGCAAAATGTCAGCGGATCGCGTAGTTATTCTCTGCACAGGTAGTCAAGGTGAACCGATGTCCGCTTTGACAAGAATGGCTCGTTCTACGCATCGTAAGGTAGATATTCTTCCAGGGGACTCAGTGATCATCGCAGCTACTCCGGTACCAGGTAATGAAAAATATGTTGGACGCACTATTGATGAGCTGTTCCGTCTGGGTGCCAATGTATACTACAGCGCAGCTAATCCTGGTATCCACGTTTCTGGACACGGCAGCCAGGAAGAACTCAAGCTGATGCTGAATCTGATGAAACCAAAATTCTTCTTGCCAATTCACGGCGAGTTCAGAATGCAACGTCGTCACGCTCTTCTGGCTGAAGGAGTAGGTATCGAGCCTGAAAATATCTTTATCACGGATATCGGTGAAGTCATTGAAATTCAGAATGGCGGAGCACGCAGAGCTGGTAAAGTTACAGCAGGTAACGTACTGATCGATGGACTAGGTGTAGGAGATGTAGGAAATATCGTGTTGCGCGACCGCAAATTGTTGTCACAGGACGGTATTTTGGTAGTGGTTGTCACACTGAGCAAGCAAGATGGCACGATTAAGTCAGGCCCAGATATCATTTCCCGTGGTTTCGTGTATGTTCGTGAATCAGAAGGTTTGCTAGATGAAGCAAATCGTATTGTTTCAAGTACACTGCATAAGCTCATGAGTGAAAATGTAAATGAATGGGCTTCCCTGAAGACAAATGTCAAGGATGCACTAGGTCGCTTCTTGTATGAGCAAACTCGTCGCAGACCGATGATTCTGCCAATTATAATGGAAGTGTGATTCGATTGAAATATGTTCAAAAACTTGAATTAAAAACTTAAGTCACAGGCACACAGTCGCCTCTCTTCCCGCAGGAAATATTGGACGGTTTCCGCGGAAAGAGAGGCTTTTTTTGATTTTAGGGTCGAGGAAAGGCATGGAGGTGGGTATAAAATATTCCATTTCCATCCCATACTATAGGGTGAAGACGGGGCACATAGATGCGTATAGCGAAAGGAAGATCACCCATATGGAACATTACAGCAATTTATCTTCTGGCAACGAGGAAACGGAAGCGCCAGAACAACCAGAGGTTGGACAAAGACCCGTTTTACCTGCTATGGAGGCTTTACAGCAGCTGGGTCAAACCTCCATGCCCGGAAGCGAGTCCAATATTTTTTGTATGACGATTATCGGTCAGATTGAAGGACACCTCATCTTACCGCCTCAAAACAAAACAACAAAATATGAGCATATTATTCCGCAGTTGGTAGCGGCAGAGCAAAACCCACGTATCGAAGGATTAATGATTTTGCTGAATACAGTTGGTGGTGATGTAGAGGCAGGACTGGCTATTGCAGAAATGATCGCATCGATGAGTAAACCAACAGTGACCATTGTTATAGGAGGTGGACATAGCATCGGTGTGCCGATTGCTGTATCTTCTACGTATTCTTATATTGCCGAGAGTGCGACGATGACCATTCATCCAATTCGTATGAGCGGCCTGGTCATCGGAGTCCCACAGACTTTTGAATATATGGAAAAAATGCAGGAGCGTGTCGTCCGCTTCGTCGTTTCTCATTCTCGCATTACAGAAGAGCGGTTTAAGGAACTGATGTTCAAAACTGGTGAATTAAACCGCGACATTGGTACAGCGGTCGGAGGAATTGATGCAGTAAAATACGGTTTGATGGATGCGGTTGGTGGTATAGGAGAGGCGCTGAAACAGTTGAATACCATCATTGAGACGCGCCGTCAGCAGAACGGCATGACAGGGACTCCACAGCAGCCCTCTTATGCACCTTTTTCGCCCAATGCCACAGGGACCCCTACAGGAACCCTTTCAAGTGAGCACAGCAAGGAGCTGCCCCAATGACACTATATACTGTAATGCCAATGGAATTGGTGTGGGAAGGTATGTGGAAGGAGGCAGAGGAGCTTGTAGAGGTCCGGGTAGATGGTCTACTTATGCAGGTACAGCCGCTTGAAAGTCGTCGGGGGATCATAGTAAGGCTCTTGGACTGTCCATTGGATGCCTACCTCAATCCTCGTTATGGACCAGGTCAGATCATTGAGTGGTCATAGAAGCTGTCGAATAGTACAGAAATAGGTCATTTGCTGCTGAAAAAGAACATATGTGCGGATAGCGAGTGACGTGGTATAATATTCTTCTGGGGGGTGACCTTGTATGTCCAGAAGAAGAAAAAGAAAAAAGAAAGCCATATTTGGCGGAGTTTTAAAATATGAAATTTACGGCATTGTGCTGATTACATTGGCGGTCATTGCGTTATCGGGTGAAGCGGCAGTTGGTCGGTCGCTATCCAAGATGTTTGGGCTTGTACTGGGGAAATTCTATTTTGTGATCCCCCTGATTGGCATTTATTATGGTCTGATGGTGATGATTCACCGCAAGTGGCCGAACCAGTGGAACTCACGGAAGACGGGTTTGCTGTTGTTGGTATTTGCCTTTACACTTATGAGTTCTATTTCATCTATGGAGCAGCGTTTGGGACCGATTAACGCGCTTCAGCCGGGCGGAGTGATGAGCCAGATACATATAGATATGCGTGAGCAGTTGCTGTCGCCTGATCAGCAAGGCCATACCTCGATGCTGAATAAGGATATTAGCGGGGGCTACGTTGGCGCATTACAGCTTACCGTTCTGTTGTGGCTGTTTGGTCTCACAGGAGCTAAGCTGATCATGATTGTCATGTTCGTCATTTGTTTTATGCTGATGACCCAGCTGTCTTATGTGGATTTAGTGCGGATTGTAAAGACCAAGCTACTGACAGCCGGGGGAAGCGTGCGGAAAAAATGGACTGGTAAAGCCACTCCGCTTTCTGCATCTAGCAAAGGCAGTGGAAATAGAAAACCCAAATCTGAGCCTATTCCTGCCTATGAAGAGGATATGGATGATGATTTTGATGAAATGCAGCCTCCAGCACGTAAGCAGCCAATTTTCTTTCAGTTGTTTGGCCTTAAAAATACAGATAAGGCGGACAAGGAAGAGCAAACTGCACATGCGGATGAAGATGAACATGATCTTCTATATGAGGCTGGTGACGTGCAGCCTCAGTGGAGAAATGGCAATCAGGGAGAAGAGCTGTCTGACGTAATCGAACACGCTGAGCAGGAAGCCTCAATTCCGGTAAAAAGATCGCCAATCATTAGGGACTTCTTCGAACAAGTGAAAAATGAGGAAAAAAGATCAGAGGCTGAACTTGAAGACTCCCTGACAGGTGGAGTGCGGAACGATTCCATTGATGAACCTCTGGATAGTAATTTTATGGATGCCGATGCGAATACGAATATAAATATAAATGATTCGGCAACGATCCATGGGACATCAGAAGAAGCTCAGGAACTGGCTCAGACGATTGCTAATGGATTGACAGGCGAAGAAGCTGAAGGGAACAATGTAGCTATTCCAGCTCCACCACCGCCTAAGCCGTACAAGCTTCCATCGTTCCGTTTGCTTGCCAAACCGCAAAATGCAGGCAAAGGTATGGGACAAAAGGATTACATGCAAACAGCACGCAAGCTGGAGGCCACGCTGGAAAGCTTCGGTGTTCGGGCGAAAGTGCTGGAGGTTGTACGTGGTCCAGCCGTCACACGCTATGAAATCCAGCCGGACATTGGCGTGAAGGTTAGCCGGATTGTAAGTCTGACGGATGACATTGCACTTGCGCTTGCTGCAAAGGATATCCGTATGGAGGCACCTATTCCCGGCAAGTCCGCCATAGGAATAGAAGTTCCGAATAATGAAGTTTCTATCGTAACCATGCGTGAGGTAATGGAAACGACAGTTTTCCAGGAATCAGTTTCCAATTTGTCGATTGCATTTGGCCGTGATATTGCAGGACAAACGATTGTTGGTAATTTAGCTAAGATGCCCCATCTGCTTGTAGCTGGAGCTACGGGTTCGGGTAAATCGGTGTGTATCAATGGGATTATCACGAGTATTTTGTACAAAGCGAAGCCAGATGAGGTGAAATTTCTGATGGTTGATCCCAAGATGGTGGAGTTGAACGTGTACAACGGAATCCCCCATTTATTGGCTCCGGTCGTGACTGATCCCAAGCGTGCCTCACTGGCATTGAAGAAAATCGTAGTTGAAATGGAAAAAAGGTATGAGTTGTTTTCCAAATCAGGCACCCGTAATATTGAGGGCTACAACAATTTGATGAAGGATAACCCGGATGCATTTCTGCCTTACATTGTCGTTATTGTGGACGAGCTGGCAGATTTAATGATGGTTGCTGCAGGAGATGTGGAGGATGCGATTGCGCGTCTTGCCCAAATGGCGCGTGCAGCAGGCATCCATCTGATTATTGCAACACAAAGACCTTCGGTTGATGTAATTACAGGGGTTATTAAAGCCAATATTCCTTCACGTATTGCCTTCGGCGTTTCTTCGCAGGTGGATTCCCGCACCATACTGGATATGGGCGGTGCTGAGAAACTGCTCGGACGTGGTGACATGCTGTTCATGCCGATGGGGGCTTCCAAACCGGTCCGCGTTCAGGGAGCGTTTATGAGTGATCAGGAAGTGGAAAACATTGTTAACTATGTGCGTGAACAGGGGGAAGCTCAGTATGATGAAACGCTTGTGCCTGAGGTGGAAGAGGTATCCACTGATGCGGATGAAATGCTGGATGAGCTGTATGATCAGGCTGTCAACATCATTTTGGAGGCTAAACAAGCTTCCGTTTCGCTCCTTCAGCGCCGTATGCGGATCGGTTATACACGTGCTGCCCGACTGATTGACTCCATGGAAGCCCGCGGTGTCATCGGTCCTTACGAGGGAAGTAAGCCCCGTGAGGTACTTATCTCAATGGAACAATATCAGCAAAATAAAGTTAGCTCCTGAGCATTATCTTTTATCAGCATTCCATTTAAACGCTGTTTGTACGCATGATGAGTTGTTAAATATGACAACTCCATGCACGCAAATAGCGTTTTTTTGTGATGTTTTTTTGAGGTGTGGAACTGCCTGCTCAAAGAAGATTAAAAGGGTGAATAGCTTCTAGCGGAGCTTGTCATAATAAACGTAGCCATCCTGTTAATCCCACAAAAGAAAGGTAGAGCGCAGCATATGAAAAAAACAATGGTCTGGATTTGCACGGGTATCCTCGCAGCCTCGGCTATTACGTACACAGGACTTTTTAAAAACGACTCTGTACAGCAGCGAGTAGAGTCGCCAAGCACGCAGCAGAAAGTAACAGCGGCGCAGCCTGTTCAGCCGACATTCAGTTCAGAAGCGGTTGATTTTGGCACTTATGGCCAGGATGTATATGAACTGCAATCACGATTGAAGCTGCTGGGTTTTTTTGGTGGAAAAGTGGACAGCCATTTTGGCAGCAGTACACTAAAGGCTGTAAAGGGTTTTCAAAAGGAGTTTGGTATCAGACCCGATGGAGTGGTTGGTGCGAAAACCAAATTAAAGCTGGTGAATGCTACTCCACACTGGAAGCCGACGGAAACGCCTATGCATCGTAATAATCAAGGTTCTGATCAGGGACAGGCAGCGAACAAAAACGATAAATCTGATCAAAATGAGGAAACGATGGGATCAGCCAACACCATGGGACTGTCTGAAAACGATCTTAAAATCATGGCCAATGCGGTCTATGGTGAATCCCGCGGTGAGCCGTTTGAAGGACAAGTTGCCGTGGCGGCTGTTATTTTGAACAGGGTCAAGTCGCCAAGTTTTCCGAATACACCGTCTGGGGTAATCTTTCAGCCGGGGGCTTTCACTGCTGTAGCAGACGGCCAAATCTGGCTCACGCCGAATGAGACTGCACAAAAGGCGGTACGTCAAGCCCTGAACGGCTGGGACCCAAGCGGAGGATGTCTATATTATTTTAACCCTAAAACAGCTACCTCCAAATGGATTTGGAGCCGTCCGCAGGTGAAAACCATCGGGGAACATATTTTCTGCATGTAAAACGCCGAAGCAGCCGGGAGCTTGTCTCCGGTTGCTTCTTGGCTTTTGCATGGTTAGAATAAAGATTGGTACACTTTACCTCTTTACAGGAAAAAGATGTACAGTAACTATTGCTAATCAAAGGCTAGACGCAAATTGACGTCACAAAGGAGTTTTGGACTTGAACAAAACAGGTTTCGAGCGTGGCACACGCAGACAACTAAGGATTCATGTACTGCCCACCAAGCGCTTTAAGACGTTCGCCATATCGTTGTATGTAGGTACTCCGCTACGTGAGGAAACTGTAACTCGTGTAGGACTGGTGCCTTTCGTTCTGCGTCGGGGTACAGAATCGTATCCGCAGACTACACAATTTAGAGAGCAGTTAGAACAATTGTATGGCGCGGGTTTTGGATTCGATGTATACAAACGTGGAGATTATCAGATCGTGCAATTTCGCATGGATACAATTAATGACAACTTTGTAAGCAGTCCGGATAGTTTGCTGGATCGTTCGTTTTCTTTCCTTGGAGAGGTTCTGACGAAGCCTGCATTGGAAAACGGTGCATTTCAAACGGGATATGTACAGCAGGAACGAGAAAATGTTCGTAAGAAGCTGGAATCTATAGTTAACGATAAAATACGTTATGCTGGGGAGCGCTGTATGGAGGAGATGTGCAAAGATGAGCCTTATCGTCTGCATCCTCTTGGTCAACGATCAGATCTGGACAGCATAAATGCACAAAATTTGTATGAGGCTTATGGAGACTGGCTGAATAATGCCAGCATGGATTTATACGTCGTGGGAGATACCACGCTGGAAGAAGTTGAAAAGTTTGTGGATCGCTATTTTCAATTAAACTGCTCGGCGGAAACGGGATATGTACCTGAACAGCCCAAATCGGTAGAACGTGATGTTCAAACTATAGTAGAGCGTCTTGATGTAAACCAAGGCAAGCTCAACATGGGGCTACGAACCTCTATTACGTATGGCGATGAACGTTATGCTTCTGCATTAATGTACAATGGCGTTCTGGGTGGGTATCCGCATTCAAAGCTGTTTGTCAATGTGAGGGAGAAGGAGAGTTTGGCGTACTATGCTTCGTCACGCTATGACGGGCATAAAGGCATTGGCACAATACAATCCGGTATCGAAATTCCTAATTATGAAAAAGCGGTTACTATTATCCGCAAGCAACTGGAAGATACACAAAATGGAGCAATTACCGAGCTAGAAATGACCCAAACGCAGGCAATGATACGCAACTTGCTAAAGGAAATGCAGGACTCCGCTTTTGAGATGATTGCCTATGATTTTAACAGACAGCTTTCCGGCAAAGAGCGGACGGTCGAGGAGCTGCTGAGCCAGGTGGAGGCAGTCAAGGTGCAGGATGTTCAGGATGCCGCCCGGACGTTCCGACTGGACACTATTTATTTCTTGAGAGACCAGAAGGGGGAATAGCGTTGGAGCATATATCGTATGAGCACTTGCAGGAGACGCTGTACTATGAAGTAATGGATAATGGCTTGCACGTTTATGTGTTGCCCAAACCGGGCTTTCAGAAGACGTATGCCACATTTGCAACTAAATATGGCTCGGTTGATAATCATTTCCGGGTAGAAGGTCAACAGTCCGTCAAGGTGCCGGATGGCATAGCTCATTTTTTGGAGCATAAAATGTTTGAAGAGCCCGAAGGCGATATTTTTGCTACCTTTTCCTCTAATGGAGCATCGGCGAACGCATTTACGAGCTTTGATCAGACTGTATATCTGTTTTCGGCAACCGAACGCATTCAAGAGAATTTGACCACACTAGTCAATTTTGTTCAGCATCCTTACTTTACAGATGAAAATGTGGAGAAGGAAAAAGGCATTATAGGCCAGGAAATCAATATGTATGAAGATAACCCCGACTGGCGGAGTTACTTTGGTCTGATTGAGGCATTGTACAAGGTCCATCCGGTGCATATTGATATAGCAGGTACTATTCAATCCATCAGTACGATTACGAAGGAAACATTGTACAGTTGCTATGAAGCTTTTTACCATCCAAGTAATATGATTCTTTTTGTAGTAGGTGGAGTGGATCCAGCCGAAGTAATCGAATTGGTACGTAATAATCAGGCGAAAAAAGACTATAAGCCGCAGGGGGAGATCGAGCGGATTTTCGATGATGAACCCACAACGGTTGCAGAGCCGCGTCATGAGGTAAAGCTGGCTGTTTCTTTGCCAAAGTTGCTGTTTGGATTCAAGGAGGCTGAAGTAGGTCTAACGGGAGAAGCTTTGCTACGTCATGATCTGGAAACCAAGCTGATGCTTGATCTCTTGTTTGGTTCCAGTACACAGCTATATCAGAAGCTCTACGATGAGGACCTGATTTCGGACAGTTTTGGCCATGAGTACAATAGTACGCAACAGTATGCATTTTCTGCGATCGGCGGGGATACCAAAGACCCTGATCGGCTGTTGGCTAGGATACGAGAAGAGGTAGAGTCTATTCAGAAGCAGGGGTTTGCAGCAGAACATTTTGAACGAGCGCGTAAAAAGAAGATCGGCGGTTATCTACGCACTCTCAATTCTCCCGAAAATATTGCGCATGAGTTTACAAGACATCGCTTCCGCGGCAGTGATTTTTTTCAATTGCTTCCGGTTTATGAAAGTATCACGCTTGAGGATGTAAACCGTCGTCTGAAAGATCATATAAAGTGGGATCAAATGGCAATATCGCTGGTGGTGAGTCCGTAATGTCCAGGGAGAGGGAACCGATGACCACCGAGGGCGGAGAGTTAAAGGCTATTGGCGATACGACTGTGCTGATTACAGGAGCAAGTGGTGGAATTGGTGCGGCTATTGCCGAGCGTTTTGCAGCAGTAGGGATGAATGTGGTCATTCACTACATGAAGTCCCATGAAAAAGCAAATGAAGTTGCCCGTCGTTGCATGACTTATTCAGGCAAGGTAATGACTGTTTCAGCCGATCTGCGGAGTAAGGAGCAGATTGAACGTATGCGGGAAAAGCTGGATAATCACGGAATGAAGCCAGATATTCTAGTGAATAATGCTGGATTATCTCATTATGGGCTGCTTTCAGATGTATCGGAAGAGGAATGGGACGAAGTGATGGCCGTGAATGTTAAGGGAACTTTTTTGTGTACGCAGGTTTTTATGCCGCATATGATTTCCCAACGCTATGGCCGCATTGTGAATGTTTCGTCTGTGTGGGGCATATGTGGAGCTTCGTGCGAGGTATTGTACTCCACTACCAAGGGAGGCATTAACGCTTTCACTAAAGCACTGGCTCAAGAGGTTGCGCCTTCTGGCGTAACAGTGAATGCTGTGGCTCCAGGGGCGGTAGACACATCAATGTTGGATCATTTGGATGCAGGCGAAATTAACAGTTTGGAAGAAGAAATCCCTGCCGGACGATTGGCACGGCCTGATGAAATATCGTCCCTAGTTTATTTTCTTGCGCTTCCTGAGTCAGGTTATATTAATGGCCAGGTCATAAGTCCTAACGGAGGATGGGTGACGTAAGGAAAACAGCGCTTGGAGGAATCCACCAGTATAGTAAGCGTCTGTGAAGAGCATATTACAACTGTTGATTTTAAATCTGAATCATCTAAGGAGGATTTAAGTATGTCAACAGTTGTTCAGAATTTTGATGTTTGGAAAAAGTTCCTTGGTCAGCGTGTAGAGCAAGCAGAGAAGCTGGGAATCAGTCAAGATACCATTGCGGAGCTTGCTTACGAAATCGGTGATTTTCTGGATGAGAAGGTCGATCCAGCCAACCATTCCAACCGCGCACTGAAAGAACTGTGGGGAGTTGCCGATGAGGACGAACGTCACACCATCGCCCGGCTAATGGTTAAATTAGCTAAGAGCAACGCATAAGTAGGAACCAACATGAAAAGCTCCCTTTTGGGGGGCTTTTCTGTAATGGTTACAGAGCTGTTCTTGTAATTCCATTGTAATTTATATATCATAAACGTGATTGAGGCTTACAACACACTGTAGCCTATCGAATTTCAATAATTGGGTTTTGTCGAATGATGCTATCTTATGATACAATAAGGCTTTGATTTGGCATTGTTGACGGTTTGAATGTGAATGAGGTGCTAACGTGACGGAAGAGACAAAACAGTGGTACATGGAATACAAGATACATAAAAATCGACCCGGACTGCTGGGGGACATTGCTTCCATGCTTGGTATTCTGGGGGTTAATATACTGACGATTAACGGTGTTGAAGGCGAAAGACGGGGGATGCTTCTCGAAACAGACGATGACGAGAAAATACGCATTCTCGGAGATACGTTGAAAAAAGCCAGCAACATTACAGTCACGGCCTTACGTGCTCCGAGACTGGTCGATATATTGGCAGTAAGACACGGCCGTTACATCGATCGGGATTCGGATGATCGTAAAACTTTCCGTTTTACACGTGATGAGCTTGGGTTGCTGGTCGATTTTTTGGGTGAAGTATTAAAGAGGGATGGCAATCAGGTAATCGGTCTTCGCGGAATGCCGCGTGTTGGTAAAACGGAATCCATTATTGCCAGTAGTGTATGTGCAATGAAGCGTTGGACTTTTGTGTCGTCGACGTTATTACGACAGACGGTACGCAGTCAGCTTTCTGAGGAAGAAATGAATCCCAACAATGTGTTTATTATTGACGGCATTGTGAGTACCATTCGATCCAATGAAAGACATTATCACCTGCTTCAGGAAATTATGAGCATGCCAAGTACCAAAGTGATTGAGCATCCTGATGTATTTGTGCGTGAATCGGGATACAGCTTTGACGATTTCAATATCATTATTGAACTTCGCAATAATCCGGCTGAGGAAATTATTTATGATACCTTTACAGCCAGTTATACAGAAGATCTTTAAATAAGTGTAATTACACAAGGAGATGATGACATGTCAGAACTGGGTCAGCAATTAAAGGAGGCCCGGCTGCAAAAAGGATTGAGCCTTGACGATGTTCAGGAAATGACGAAGATACGCAAACGTTATCTGGAAGCCATTGAGACGGGCGATTACAAAGTGCTGCCGGGAAGCTTTTATGTCAGAGCTTTTATTAAAACATACGCCGAAACGGTTGGGTTGAATCCCGATGAGCTTCTGGAAGGGCACCAAAGCAATGTGCCTGAACCTGAACCGGAAGCAGTCATGGAGCCTGTTACACAAAAACGCTCCAGCCGTCCCGCGACGATTGGCAATCTTAAATGGTTGCCTACAGCGTTAATGTGGCTTTTTCTAGTTCTCATTGTTGGGGTTATTTATGCTTATTGGGTGAGTAACAACCATTCCACTCCAAAAACAGCAGAAAATACAACGCCGATTACAACACCAAGTACACCAAGTACAACACCTAACACAACGCCAAGTACGACACCAAACACGTCTACTCCAAATACAACTACGACACCGAATAATGGTCAGACAACGGCACCAAATGGTGCTGGCGGGCAGACCCCTGATACGGGAAAAACCGGGGAAACCCAGCCAGGTGGTACGGGAACTACAGATGCGACTACTCCAAATCCTGGTCAGCAGCCGGATACGACTACGCCAGCGCAGGGAGTAACTGTGGCTCAGGATGGTAAGCAAGGCAAGACGACGATCTTCAAAGTCTCCAGTGCAACGGGGGCCACGGTCAAGGTTGATATTAAAGCAACGGGCGAAAGCTGGCTTGAGGTGTACAAGGGACAAAATTCCCGTGGAGAAAAGCTGAGCTATGGTATGACTAAAAGTGGAGATGCCATGTCTTTCGATATCGGTCCAGAAGGCTTATATATCAAATCAGGACGGTCTTCTGCCACGGATATTTCCGTCGCCGGCCAACCGATAACCGATAATAAATCGACGACTCGGGTGTTGATACAGCAAGGGGAAGCTTCTTCCACTGGAGCGAGTACTGGGGTGACGGGTTCAACGGATACGACGACAAATGGTAGTACGGATACTCCACAAAGTGGGACAGATTCTAGTACAACTACTGATGGTGAATAAACGCCTTGTTGAGGGGAAATACTAATGACTGTAATTCTTGGAAAGTCAGTCATTTCATTTTCCGCAAAGTGAGGTGTATACGTTATGACCGTCAGCTGGATTGTGACTGGGCTCGGGATTATTGTCAGTTTACTGGGCTATTATCTAACACCGAATGCATGGGGCTATGGCATATTAGGCTTTGGTCTTGCTCACATTGTGCTTGGAATTTTGGATATGTTTAGAAATCCAACACGAAGTCACTATTAGAAAAGTTAAACTGCAATTGTAAATAAAGGCGTTTTTGTCGGGGAACTGGCAAGAACGCCTTTTTAGTGAACGGATTATTGGATTTTTGTAAATGACTAGCCTATAATTAGATATTGAACTTTGTTGTGGAAAGGAAAGTGAAACGATGGCTTCAGAAAATTCATTTGATATCGTCTCCAAAATGGATATGCAGGAGTTAACAAATGCGGTTCATCAGACGGAGCGTGAAATTGAAACGAGATTTGATTTCAAGGGGAGCAAAAGTAGCCTCAAGCTTGAGAAAGATGCTCTTACGATTGCATCGGAAGATGAATACAAGCTGAATGCGGTGATTGATATTTTGCAATCTAAAATGGTCAAACGAGGTCTATCCCTTAAAAATGTGGAATTTGGAAAATTGGAACCAGCCTCTTTAGGTTCAGTGCGTCAGCGTCTTTCTCTTAAGCAGGGAATTGATCAGGATAACGCCAAAAAAATTAATATCCTTATTCGGGATTCCAAGCTAAAAGTGAAAAGTCAGATTCAAGGTGATCAAATTCGAGTAACTGGAAAAAACAGGGATGACCTACAGGCCATTATTCAATTGCTGCGGAAAGCTGATCTGCCGTTGGAGCTTCAATTTACAAACATGAAATAAGCCGTTTTCTCTCATAGATTTTGTAGGACTAAACGTTGCTTGATGTGCAGCAGGTTATTTTGACATGCGTTTTGCGCCATATTATACTTGTAACGAAAATGCAGACATTAAGGTGTATAACGCTCGTCGAAAGCGATTTTACATAGGATTGATTTCAATCCGAAAGCTGCCATTTGTAATCAAGTACGATAATCAGGGGAGAGTGTGTTGTGAATTTACCCAACAGAATTACAATAACGCGGATTTGCCTTATCCCGGTGATGATGCTGGCTTTGCTGGTGGATTTTGATTTTTATCCGCCACCGATTGAGATCGGTGCTTTCAAGCTGCCGTATAATCAGCTGATTGCGGCTATTATTTTCCTTGTAGCAGCCAGCACAGACGGCCTTGACGGATATTTGGCTCGTAAAAATAATATGGTCACCAATTTGGGCAAGCTGTTGGACCCCCTTGCTGATAAGCTGTTGGTAACTGCTATTTTGGTTTCTTTGGTAGAAATGGGAAAAATTGATTCATGGGTTGTCGTTGTGATTGTCAGTCGTGAGTTTGCGGTTACGGGTCTAAGACAGATCGCTTTATTGGATGGCTCTGTGGTTGCTGCAAGCAATTGGGGGAAATTAAAGACGATCATCCAGATCGTTGCTATTGTAGCACTGCTCATTAATAATTTCCCGTTTGTTTTTCTGGGTATTCCGTTTGATTTAATAGCGATATGGGCAGCTGTGTTAATCACCATTTATTCGGGTATTGATTACTTTGTAAAGAATATCCATTTGCTGAGCTCCTCTAAAGTGTAACAGGATAAATCTTATGGAAACAGCAATAGGGACTTAACTTATTGCTGTTTCTTTACATAATTCCCACAATATATGCATCATAGGAGGACGAATTGATGAAAGCTGAAATCATTGCAGTAGGAACAGAGTTATTACTTGGACAAATAGTAAATACAAATGCCCAATATTTATCACAAGAGCTAGCTACAATCGGAATTGATGTATATTTTCAGACTGTAGTTGGCGATAACATGGATCGACTTCAGGAAGCGGTACGACTTGCTCAGAAGCGTGCGGATATTATTTTGTTTTCTGGTGGGCTGGGACCAACTCAGGACGATTTGACAAAAGATGCGATAGCGGCTGTATTGGGGCGGAAATTGCAGATAGATCGTCTTGCCATGGACAAGCTTGATCAGTTTTTCCGGAACCGCGGGGTCGAAATGACCGAGAATAACCGCCGGCAGGCGCTTTCTATTGAAGGAGCCACTCCGCTTGAAAATGAGACAGGTTTAGCTATAGGGGATGCAATTGCACAGGACGGTAAATTTTATGTGGTTTTGCCCGGACCGCCTAAGGAGCTTAAACCTATGTTTGCAAATCATGCCAAACCATGGTTGCTTCAGCAGGCATTGAGCGGTGAGGAGATGCCGATTTATTCGAAAATGCTAAAATTTGCAGGGATCGGTGAGTCAGCTCTTGAAACTCGCTTGCTAGATCTGATCCAATCCCAGACGGACCCCACGATTGCTCCTTATGCCAAGGAAGGGGAAGTTACGATCCGTATATCCACCAAGGCGGCCAGTGAGAGTGAAGCTTTAATTAAGCTGACTGCCACGGAAGTACAAATTCAACAACGTCTTTCCGAATATATGTATGCAAGTGAAGATGTTACGCTGGAGAAGGTGATTGTAGATTTAATGGCCAAACGCGGACTCACTGTGAGTGCGGCGGAAAGCTGTACAGGCGGTATGCTGATGGAACACATCACTTCTATACCTGGCAGTGCTGTTATGTTTCAAGGTGGAATCGTGTGTTATTCCAATGAAATGAAGATGAAATTGCTCAATGTGCCCTATGATTATTTGGAAGGCGACCATGCGCCAGGCGCAGTGAGTAAGGAAGTAGCCCTTGTGCTTGCAGAGCAGGCAAGAATGATTATGGACAGTGATTTCGGACTTTCCGTTACTGGTGTAGCTGGGCCCGGATATTCCGAGCGGAAGCCAGTCGGTCTGGTATATATTGGTATTGCTCAGCGTGACAAGGAAACGGAGGCATATGAGCTAAATTTAAGCGGTAACCGTGAGACCATCCGTTTGCGATCCGTCAAAGCTATCTTGTACAGATTGTGGCGTCGATTGGTAGAGAACGAGAAACTCTCTTAATTATCGATGAGTTGTTTTAGATAGATATTCATGATATAATCTTCTTATCGGAAGAACCGTTGCAAAGCTTTTTGCCAGCGGTTCTTTTTTCGTTTTATGAGAAAGGTTTAATTATAGAAGAGAGTTGTGGGAAATAAAAAAACGAATGTATGTTCGAAAAAATGCTTGGCAAGCGTGTCAAAACAAGGTATTATTAAAGTACAAACAATGAAGGATGTGAGTTTATTGTCAGATCGTCGTGCTGCGCTGGATATGGCGCTCCGTCAAATAGAAAAGCAATTTGGTAAAGGTTCCATTATGAAGTTGGGTGAGTCTACCCACATGCAAGTGGAAACAATCCCCAGTGGTTCGATTGCTTTGGATATTGCGTTAGGAACGGGCGGCTTTCCAAGAGGCCGGATTATTGAAGTATATGGACCGGAATCATCCGGTAAAACGACAGTAGCTCTTCATGCTATCGCAGAGGTGCAAAAAACAGGCGGACAAGCCGCCTTTATCGATGCCGAGCATGCGCTTGATCCGTCGTATGCGAGCAAGCTGGGTGTCAATATTGATGAGTTGTTACTATCGCAACCAGATACAGGTGAGCAGGCATTGGAGATTGCCGAAGCTCTTGTGCGTAGTGGGGCAGTGGATATTATCGTCATAGACTCTGTAGCGGCACTTGTACCGAAGGCAGAGATTGAAGGCGAAATGGGAGATTCCCATGTCGGTCTTCAAGCGCGTTTGATGTCACAGGCATTACGTAAGCTGTCTGGAGCCATTAATAAATCGAAAACCATTGCTATTTTTATCAACCAGCTCCGTGAAAAAGTAGGTGTTATGTTCGGTAACCCTGAAACTACACCAGGTGGACGTGCTTTGAAGTTTTACTCTACGGTACGTTTGGATGTTCGTCGTATCGAAAGCTTGAAAATGGGTAACGACATCGTGGGTAACCGCACACGTATTAAAGTCGTGAAGAACAAAGTTGCGCCTCCTTTCCGTCAGGCCGAAGTGGATATTATGTACGGTGAGGGTATTTCCAAAGAAGGAAGCTTGATTGACATCGGTACGGAGCATGACATTGTCGACAAGAGCGGAGCTTGGTATTCCTACGAAGGCGAGCGCCTTGGTCAGGGACGTGAGAATGCAAAGCAATTTTTGAAGGAAAATCCGAACATTGCTAGTACGATTGAGCAAAAAATCCGGGTGGCCAGTAATTTGATTACAACAATTGCTCCACCGACAGAAGAAGAGTTGGCGCAGGAGGCCAAGGAAGAACAGGAATTGCTGGAGCTTGAATAAGCTTGCCTGAGACTTCGCTTTTGATCTGTCATGTGAACTGTAGCCAGGGATTATGGTACAGTCCGTTTGAATAGCATAATTCTGATGCCCTGCACAGGTGTGCAGGGCATTTTTGCATCAAATAAAGTCTGCTTTGTCAGCAGAATCTAACTTTTGCGTAGCAGGTGATCATAGGCTGCTTTCGTGAATTTCAAAGTGAGGGAAACTAGTGCAGTTGGACGATAAAGATGAATACACTTCGGAAGAAGATAAACAGCAAGGGATTTCTCTTTTTCCAGATCATGTGGAATTGATGATTACTAGAGTGGAGCAGGGGCAGAGACGCAACCGTGGAAGATACATCATTCATTTTGGTCCATATTCACTGTCTGTATTGGAAGATGTAATGATCAAGTACAACATGTTCAAAGGAACGTCATTCGTCAAAAAAGAACTAGAAGATATCGTTCTGGCAGATGAAAAACAACAGGCTTATGTACATGCGCTGCGCTATTTGGGGCAAAAGCCTCGTACACGTCAGGAAATTGCCCAGCGTTTAGCGCAAAAGGAAGTGGATCAGGCTGTTATTGATGAGATACTGGTACGATTGCAAAGGGAGAAGCTTGTAGATGATGATTTATACGCCCGTCAGTGGGCAAGACAGCGTATAACAAGCCAACGTAAGGGTAAGATGTGGATCAGGCAAGAACTTCGTCAGAAGGGCATCTCTAAAGCTTCTATCGGGGAAGCATTAAGTGAGATCACCGACAATGAGGAGTGGGAGAGTGCATTGTCAGTTGGACGTAAGAAATGGAATCAGGTACGTGGTGATATAATGGATAAAAAAAGGAAAACATTCCCGTTTCTTATGAGACGCGGCTATTCAGGGGATATGACACGCCGCGTGGTCAATCATCTCAGTGCGGCCGAGCAAGACGGAGCATTCGAAGACGAAGAATTTCTGCATTGGGAGGAATAAGTTGCAAAACGGTAGCTGAACCTTTGGCTAGATAAGCCGGTTATTATATGGACAGCTGCACGGTAGTCTACTAATGTTTGCATTCCCTTGACAATGCCATTTGTCAAATAATAAAATATATATGAAACGATATTTGTGGAGTGCCCTTTTTCCTTCCAAAAAAGCGGAATCCACAGTAAAGTTCTCATCGCCAAATAACAAGTGATGCCGCTATGCCAGGCGGAATTGTACGTGTGAAAGCATGTGCATATGAAATGAAGCGACCTTGTGTCGTTATCTTAGTTTGACGATCAAAGTAAATGTGACAATTTCAAAAAGTCCCAAGGAATGCCTTGGAGGAACCAACGGGGAGGTGAACAGTATGATGACTGCGATCTGGTTCGTTCTCGTTGCTGTAGCCGCGTTATTCTTTGGGTTCGGGATTGGTTATTTTATTCGCAAATCTATTGCAGAAGCTAAGATCTCCAGTGCGGAAGAGGCTGCCGCGCAAATCGTGGAGAACGCGAAAAAAGAGGCAGAAGCGCTGAAGAAGGAAACGGTATTGGAAGCGAAAGATGAAATTCATCGCATCCGTGCCGAAGCTGAAAAAGAAACTCGTGAACGTCGTAATGAAATTCAACGACAGGAACGAAGATTGCTGCAAAAAGAAGAATCGCTGGATAAAAAATTGGAATCGCTGGAACGCAAAGAAGAACAAGTGGCCAACAAAGAGAAACGAATCGATGAAACCCAGCAGCAAATTGATTTGATTTACAAGAGCCAGGTAACTGAGTTGGAGCGTATTTCTAATCTTACGATGGAGGATGCAAGAAGTATTATTCTGACCAACGTAGAGCAGGAAGTTCGTCATGAAACAGCTCAGATGATTAAGGAAATTGAACAGCAGGCCAAAGAAGAAGCGGATAAAAAGTCTCGTGAAATCATCACACTGGCCATCCAACGCTGTGCGGCAGATCATGTAGCAGAAACGACGGTTTCTGTTGTGACATTGCCGAATGAAGAAATGAAAGGCCGGATTATCGGACGCGAAGGCCGTAACATCCGTGCACTTGAAACCCTTACAGGAATCGACCTCATTATTGATGATACGCCGGAAGCTGTTATATTGTCCGGATTTGATCCGATTCGTAGAGAGATTGCGCGTACTGCACTCGAGAAGCTCGTAGCGGACGGACGGATACATCCGGCTCGTATTGAAGAGATGGTGGAAAAATCCCGTAAAGAGGTGGACGAACGAATCCGTGAGTATGGTGAACAGGCCACCTTTGAAGTGGGTGTGCATAGCTTGCATCCGGATTTGATCAAGATCTTGGGACGTCTCAAGTTCCGTACGAGTTATGGACAGAACGTATTGAAGCACTCGATGGAAGTTGCATACTTGACAGGTCTGATGGCCGGGGAACTGGGCGAGGACGTTGTACTGGCAAGACGAGCAGGTTTGCTGCATGACATCGGGAAGGCGCTGGATCACGAAGTGGAAGGATCACACGTTGAAATTGGCGTGGAGCTGGCGAAGAAGTACAAGGAACACCCGGTCGTTATCAACAGCATTGCTTCACATCACGGCGACTGCGAAGCGACTTCAGTGATCGCCATGCTGGTTGGAGCGGCAGATGCCCTGTCAGCAGCAAGACCAGGAGCACGGCGTGAAACGCTAGAGACGTACATCCGTCGTCTTGAGAAGCTCGAGCGCATCTCCGAATCTTTTGAAGGCGTTGAAAAATCATACGCAATTCAAGCTGGACGCGAGGTTCGTGTCATGGTACAGCCAGAGAAAATTGATGATGCGGAAGCATTCCGACTGGCTCGCGATATAACGAAAACGATTGAGAATGAACTGGATTATCCAGGACATATTAAGGTTACCGTTATTCGCGAGACTCGTGCGGTAGAATACGCAAAATAAAAGCATTTCAATGAAAAGTGGCCGCTGTTTGTAGGGCCACTTTTCATTATGTAAGGCAGACTAGGGAGGGTTTTCTATCAACGTATTATTTATTGGAGACATCGTCGGCAGTGTAGGCAGAAAGGCACTGAGGGAGAATCTCCCTTCGCTAAAATCAAAATACAACCCGCATGTTATTATCGTGAACGGAGAAAATGCAGCTTCGGGAAGAGGGATTACTCAAGCCATCGCCAGAGAGTTCTTTGATTGGGGCGTTCATGGGATTACGATGGGGAATCATACATGGGACAATAAGGAAATATTTGATTTTATAGATGATGAGCCGCGGATCATCCGTCCCGCTAACTTTCCACCAGGTACACCAGGCCGGGGTTATACTGTGGTAAAAGGTGGGGGGAAGGAACTAGCCATTGTTAATCTGCAAGGTAGAACCTTCTTGCCGGCTATTGACTGTCCATTTCGTGCAGCGGATGACATTGTAGACGAGCTCCGCAAAAAGCATAAACATATTCTAGTAGACTTTCACGCTGAAGCCACCTCCGAAAAAATTGCTATGGGTTGGCATCTGGATGGACGTGCATCCATCGTGGTAGGGACACATACACACGTACAAAGTAATGACGATACGATTTTGCCACAAGGAACGGCGTATCAGACAGATGCGGGAATGGTAGGTCCTTATGAGGGCGTGCTTGGTATGCAGAAAGAGGCTGTATTACAGAAATTTCAGACCCAGCTTCCGGTACGCTTTCAAGTGGACATGGGCAAATGGCACTTTCATGCCATCAGTGTAGAGCTCAATGATCACGATGGAAAAGCCCGCAAAATTGAGAAAATCAGGCTTAAAGAAGACGAATGGCGGATGGATTAACTTTGTTGTGAGCTACTTAAGGAAAGAATAAGGAAAACTGTCACCAAAAAGCAGGAATTTTTTGCTGACCCTCGAATAACATCTAATAGTGGAATCAAACCATCATCATTCCCAGGGGAGGTACTTACTATGGATGTATTAAAAGTATCAGCAAAATCCAATCCCAATTCAGTTGCAGGCGCACTCGCAGGAGTACTGCGTGAACGCGGAAATGCAGAATTACAGGCGATTGGAGCGGGTGCACTAAACCAAGCCATTAAAGCGGTAGCCATTGCCCGGGGATTTGTCGCACCAAGCGGAGTGGATTTGATTTGTATTCCTGCTTTTACAGACATTGTTATTGACGGAGAAGATCGGACTGCAATCAAATTGATTGTAGAACCAAGATAATAAATGGAAGTTGCCTGAGCCTGTTTACGTTTTGTAAACGGGCTTTTTTGCTTTGTGGTTTAGTTATTATGGTTTTCAAAATAAATTTGTGGGCTTTAATCCAATGGAGGTATGGTGCATGAATGATAAGTTTGAAGCGAATTGGCCAGTTGTTGACCTGCACTGTGATGTGTTATGTAAAATGCAGCTTGATTCGCAGGTGGATTTCAGTCATTCATCACTTGATGTCACAAAAGAGCGTTTGCTAGAAGGCAACGTAAGATTGCAAACGTTCGCTATTTATATATCACAGGTATTGGGCACGCCAAGATTTGAGCATGTGGTTCGTCAAATTGAACTGTTCAGGCAGCATGTTACCTCTAGCTCAGGCGGGTTAAAACCTCTACTGTGGAGAGAGGACTTGGCAGCACTCAAAAATACGTCCGCTATACGTCAAGTGGAGCAAGTACAGCATACAGGCGTAGAGAAGCAAGCAGGGAAGATGACGAATGGGTATGAGAGTGGGACGAATCGTACAGAGCCACCTTGGGCGTTACTCTCACTCGAAGGGGTAGATGCGCTGGAAGGAAATCCGTTTTATGCGGATGTATGCTATGCCATGGGAATACGATTGATCGGTCTGACATGGAATTATGCAAATTGGGCTGCTGACGGTATTATGGAGCTTAGAGAAGGCGGCTTGACCCGCAAGGGACGTGATTTGGTTCATCGCTGTAATAGTATGGGACTGCTGCTAGATGTATCACACTTGTCCGTACAAGGATTCTGGGAAGTGATGGAGGAAGCGGCCTTACCGCCCATCGCCTCGCATTCGAACGCCTTTGCGAAATGTGCCCATCCCCGCAACTTGCGAGATGAACAGATTCGGGCACTGATCGCCCGTAACGGACGAATTGGATTGACCTTTGTTACGATGTTTCTGAAAGAGCAGGGTACAGTGCACGCTGAGGACCTGCTACCGCACATTGAGCACATTTGTTCATTAGGTGGCGAAAGACATTTGATGTTTGGCTCTGATTTTGATGGTATCGAGGCCCATGTGCGAGGACTGGAGCACGCAGGGAAATATCCGGCTTTTGCAGAACTACTGCTGAAGCATTACTCTGAGGAGCTGGTCAAGGGATGGCTGGGAGAACATGCACTGGACTATTTGCGAACGAATCTGCCATCTAAAATGTCTTCTTAAAATAGCTTAATATAGCAGTTGCTTTCGGCTGAGCATTTTCTTGACAAAGCGAGAACGATTACGAAATAATTGGAGCATCCGAGGATTGCATGGGGCTAAAATAACGCTTTCCGAAATTGGACATACGTAGGAGCGAGCCTGACAGCACAATGCTATACCGCCATACAAGAGGGGAGCTCCGTTACATCATGTTGATAAAAAAGGTTACCTGGCTTGAACTCTTTTATGATTTATTGTTTGTAGCAGCTGTGTCCAAGGCGACTCATGTTTTACTACATGTTGAGCATGGCAGTGTTGGTTGGCATAATTTAGAGAAGTTTATTTTGATTTTTATTCCGATCTGGTGGGCATGGGTGGGGCAAACTGTCTATAACAATCGTTTTGGTCAAGACAGTATAACGCATCGAATGTTTATGATCCTGCAATTATTTTTTGTGTTAATCATGACTGCCAGCCTTAATGTAGATTTTGATGCGTACTATGCATCTTTTTTTGTTGGCTATATTGGTTTAAGAGGTTTGACTGTCGTTCAATATTTGCTTTCGGCCTCCAAAGAAACAGCTCATAAACAGGAGACAGCTCGTTTTTTTGGAACCTATCTTTGGGTTGGGATAGTCATCTCTAGCTGCTCCCTTTTCTTCGACTCGTGGCTTCGATATTTGATCTTATATACTGGCATTGCGGTGGATATCCTCGTTCCTTTGATCGGTCGTAAAAAGCTGGTGATCACACCTATCCATACAGAGCATCTTTTGGAGCGATTTGCACAGTTTACTTTAATCCTGCTTGGAGAATCAGTGATAAGTATACTTTCTGTTTTACAATCCGATCATTTCACAGTCTCCTCCATTGTATTTGCTGCTTTGACATTTGTGCTAGTCATTGCAATCTGGTGGCAATATTTTGAGAATATAGAGAAGCGCGTAGACAAATCAAAACAAACAGCAGGACAGACTATTATTTATGGTCATTTGTTTATTTATCTTTCTCTTAGCATGCTTGCGGCTTCCATACAGCTCTTATTTTTGGGGCAAGCAGCCTATACTTTTGTACTTTGCTTTACTTTTGCTTCTGTTTTTATTTATTTTTTGTCAGTTTTGCTGGTATTCCATCAGTACAGATTAAGTCACCTTAAACCTCGTCTCAGAGTCATTCTTTTCTTAACTGGAATTCTCTGTGTCCTGTTTATTCTGAATATATTTATTGTAGTTCCTCATCTCATCGTAGCTGCGATCATGCTTTTCTTTCTTCTGTTTGCTAAAATGACGGTTTGATCCAAGTTTTATAGGGACGATATGTATGGCTGGTTAGGGCGAAAAAGGGAACTTTATGTGCTATCCTTTTCTTTCTTGTCGAAATAGGAGTATAATAGCATAGATGTGTAAAGTATTGTATAGAGAAAAAGGAGTGACCACACGATGACTAAAATCGTACCTGTCGGCGTTTCCGCCCGTCATATTCACCTGACTCAAGAGCATATTGAAATTTTGTTCGGAGCAGGCTATCAATTGACTGAATTTAAACCTTTGTCCCAACCAGGACAATTTGCTGCAAATGAAACGGTAGCTGTAATTGGTCCTAAGGGCCAATTTGATAAGGTTCGCATTTTGGGACCTGCTCGTCCCGCTTCTCAACTGGAAATCTCTCGCACAGATTCCTTTGCAATTGGTGTAAAGGCACCTGTACGCGAATCTGGTAGTATTGATGGTACACCAGGAATTACAGTAAAAGGACCAGCTGGTGAAGTGGAACTGCAAGAGGGCGTTATTGTAGCAGCCCGTCATATTCATTTCCATACATCTGATGCAGCTAAGTGGGACATTAAAGACAAGCAGCTGCTGAAAGTACGTGTAGGCGGCGAACGTGGCCTTGTATTTGAAAATGTTCTTGCACGTGTGTCCGATTCTTTTGCTTTGGATATGCATATTGACACGGATGAAGCGAACGGAGCCGGTGTGAAAAACGGTGACACTGCTGAAATCGTAGACTAATACACGTATTTGATACACAAGTTGTAAAAGTCCGATTCTTGCAAAAGAGTCGGACTTTTTTTATATGCTATACATACACAAATCCTTACCTATAAACATAAAAACTTTAGCATCACACTGCATCTGAATCGTATCCGGGGATGATCTATGGCTATGGTCTATAAATCATGCTATAATTTAGTGTAATGCCTTTTTCAAAGGTTTTTTTGGAGCTAAAATAAAATAACCAATGCCTAAAGATACAGTAAAATCACAAATGAGCTCGTGAAATAGATGGTGTAAGGAGTGACCAGCGAATGGCTAAGGAAACAAAAGATTACTCCAAATATTTTGATTTCTCGGATGCGAAGATTATTTCTGAAGATGAGCATAGCAAAAAGATTCGTATTCGTGGACGTGAAATCAACATTATGGCGGAGCCGAACCATAGAAAAGAAAAACAGCGTGGTAAAGAGGACGTCCAGGTATTGTATGATAATGCAGTCCCGGATGAGCTAAAGCATATCGGTGAAGGCAAGCATTATATCGTATATACATTCGGTTGCCAGATGAATGAGCATGATTCTGAAACCATCAAAGGCTTGCTGGAGCAAATGGGCTACCAGGCAACCGAGGATCGGAAGGAAGCAGATATCATTTTATTGAACACTTGCGCTATCCGTGAAAATGCAGAAGATAAAGTGTTTGGTGAGCTGGGTCACCTCAAGCATCTCAAAACAGAAAAGCCGGGACTGCTGCTCGGTGTGTGTGGCTGCATGTCGCAGGAAGAGAATGTTGTGAATCGGATTATGCAAAAACACGGTTTTGTTGATATGATCTTTGGTACCCATAATATTCATCGTTTGCCTCAGCTTGTCAAGGAAGCCCTCTTTAGCAAAGAAATGGTGGTTGAAGTGTGGTCCAAGGAGGGCGACATTATCGAAAACCTGCCGAAGAAGCGTGAGGGTATGCGGGCTTGGGTAAACATCATGTATGGCTGTGATAAGTTTTGCACTTATTGCATCGTTCCTTTCACACGTGGTAAGGAAAGAAGTCGTCGGCCAGAGGATGTTATTGCTGAGGTACGGGATTTGGCCCGTCAAGGATTTAAAGAGATTACCCTGCTGGGTCAGAATGTCAATGCCTATGGCAAGGATTTAAAAGATATGAATTACAGATTCGGGGATCTGATGGATGATATGCGCAAAATCAATATTCCGCGTGTACGTTTTACGACCTCACATCCGCGTGATTTTGACGACCATTTGGTTGAAGTGCTTGGTAAGGGCGGCAATCTGGTGGAGCATATTCATCTGCCTGTACAATCCGGTAATACGGATATATTGAAGAAAATGAACCGAAAATATACTCGTGAGCGTGTTTTGGAGCTGGCAGCGAAGATAAAAGCGGCTGTTCCGCATGTTTCTCTGACAACAGATATTATCGTAGGTTTCCCGGGTGAAACAGACGAACAGTTCGAAGATACACTATCTCTGGTGCGTGAAGTGGGCTATGACTTTGCCTACACATTTATTTATTCACCACGTGAAGGTACGCCAGCGGCTTCGATGGAAGATAATGTGCCTATGTCGGTCAAAAAAGAGCGTCTCCGGCGTCTGAACATTGCTGTGAATCAAAACAGCCTTCGCTTTAATAGTCGATTGCGTGGCGAGGTGGTTGAAGTGCTGGTGGAAGGCGAGAGTAAAAATGACAGCAAAGTGCTTGCTGGTCGGACTCGTTCCAATAAGCTGGTTCATTTTGAAGGTTCTAAGGACCTGATTGGTTCCTTTGTCCAAGTAAAAATTACAGAGCCTATGACCTTCTACATTAAAGGTGACTTGGTTCAAACGCCAGTAGCGGTTAACGGATAAAAAGAATAGTCTAGCGGCCTGCATGCGGTCTGATTAAAGGGCTGCATGCAAGACCATCTAAGTGAGAAAAGGAGCGATGGACAATGACAGAGGAGCGGTTGCAACAAACAGAACTTCAATCGGCGGCGCGCCAGCATGATCATTTGGTCAATCGCGATATGATATTGGCAAAGGCCAAAGAGTTGGCGGGTATTCTGGGCAGCAGTGAGGAAGTACAGGTGTTTCGGAAAGCAGAAGAAAAGATTCAGGATCATGAGCGCATCCAGCAACTGATTGCAACGATGAAGAAGAAGCAAAAGGAAATCGTAGCATTTGAATCTTTAAAAAATCAAAAAATGATTGCCAAAATAGAGGCTGAACTTCAAGAGCTACAGGAGGAGCTTGACGGTATTCCAATTGTAACGGAGTTTCAGCAGAGTCAGGTAGAAATTAATGAGCTGCTGCAGATGGTGATCACGGCCATCCGTGATACGGTTGCTGAAAAGGTGAACGTAGAAGAGGGAAAGACTACTTCCTCCTCGAATTGCAGTGACTAGAATAAGATTTATGGTGTGGAGGCTTAGCTTCCACGCCTTTTTTTCGAAAGCAATTACTCATTGTAAATGTTCATGAGATACCAAAAGAATTGGGACATCATAGATGGGATGAAAGCGAGGGAATGGTAAGTTGCGTAAGATGCTAGAGGGTGAAGAAAATACTTTTTGGGAGTACTTAGGATGTGAGCTGATTACAGCTGATGCTAACGAGGCACATATCGCTTTGGAGGCCAAACAACACCATACCAATGTGATGGGGATTGTACATGGGGGGGTGCTCACAACTTTGATGGATCAGGCGATGGGGATGGTCAGTATGGCTTCACGAAATATGGATTCATGTGTAACAACGAATCTGAACGTTCATTTCTTGTCAGCCATGAGACAAGGACGGCTGGAGGTTAAGGCACGGATTGTTCATCAGGCAGGCCGCACCATAACCACTCAGGCAGAAGTGAGGGATAGTGAAGGTACGCTCGGTTGTACAGCTACAGCAACCTTCCGAGTATTGCGTCAACAAGCAAGTGATTCAGGCAAGGCCTGACGCTTGACAAATTTTTTTATTATGTCATAATGAATTTATCAAAACGATATAATATGGTGATGCCAATGGATAGCAATCGTATAAACGAAGAGGCGCAGAAGGCGTCTTATAACATTAAGAAATACCGTACCCCGGATGGTGCTCCGGCGGATATCGTAATGTTTACTTTAACGAAGCGTGAGCGCAAGACGGTAACAAAAACATTGCCGATTCGTGAGCTGAAAGTAATGCTCATCAAGCGCCGTAGTTGGCCGTTTGCGGGACGCTGGGCGTTGCCTGGAGGGTTTTGTCAAGAAGATGAATCCATATATGGAGCGGCCAAGCGGGAACTGTTAGAGGAAACGGGTGTAGATGGCGGGCATCTGGAGTATTTGGGCGTATATAGTGGACCAGGTCGTGATCCGCGTGGGTGGATTATATCGCATGCGTTTTTTGCACTGGTAGAGGAATGGATGCTAGAGCAGCGTCAGGCGGCTGATGATGCTTCTGAGGTTGGATTATTTACGATCAGAGAAGCGTTGGAGGAATTGGAGCTGGCGTTCGATCACCGGGATATCATAGTTGATGCTTATCGCAAAATTCAGTTGCAGATGCTTCAGACAACGATAGCCAAGCAGTTTTTACCACCACATTTTACACTGGGTGAATTGTATCAGGTGATTCAGAGCGTCGTACCGGATTTCGAAGAGCCGAATTTTATTCGCAAAATAACATCGACTCGTAGCAGACAGGGAATACTGGAAGAGGTGCGGGATGAGAATGGCAAACCGCTCAGTTCCAATCAGTATTCACAAAGACCGGCCCAGTTGTATCGCTTTAGTGATAGAGTACCGCGTTTATCTATCTATACGTAACTTTTATTGGAATAGGTCACGCATAGAGCGTACAACCTCACTTTGATGATAAGGAGCTGACTGTACGATGAAGGCACTGATTGTTATTGATTACACGAAAGATTTTGTGGACGGTAGTCTGCCTGTGGGGCAACCTGCAATTGAGCTAGATGAACGGATCACAGCTATTACGCAGGCCTACGTGGATCAAGGGGACTTTGTTGTCATGGCTGTGGATTTACATGAGGAGAACGACCTCTATCACCCGGAGAGTAAGCTGTTTCCTCCACATAATATACGTGGAACCAACGGACGACAATTGTATGGTAAACTCCATAGCCTTCATAAGCAACAAAGTGATCGTATCTATTGGTTGGATAAAACACGGTACAGTGCTTTTGCTGGTACGGATCTGGAACTCAGGTTGCGCGAACGCGGGATTCTGGAAGTTCATTTGATTGGTGTGTGTACAGATATATGTGTGCTGCATACAGCTGTAGATGCTTACAACAAAGGTTTTGCTATTACCGTATACAAGGACGCTGTGGCGAGCTTTAATCAGGCGGGACATGATTGGGCTTTGGGCCATTTTGAGGGAAGTCTTGGAGCCACGGTGCGGTCGGCTGAAGATACGCTTTTGCTCCAGAAGAAGTAAAATAACTGAACGATTGTGCACCAATGTCCGATAACAAATTAGAGCCGGATATTGCTGAATCTGGGCAGATAAGACGGTATGCCGTCACCAAGCCAGGGACCAGGGACAGTCAGAGAGGATGATACGATGAAGTCAACGAGCCTCGCATTACATACAGATAAATATCAGATTAATATGATGTACGCCCATTGGGTGAACGGAAGTCACCAACGTAAAGCTGTGTTCGAGGCGTATTTTCGTAAGCTCCCTTTCGGTAATGGATATGCCGTGTTCGCTGGTCTGGAACGCATTGTGAATTACATCTCAAATTTGCGGTTTACAGAAGAGGACATTCGCTATCTGTCAGAGCAGGAGGAAAAGTACGATCCCATGTTCATGGAGGCATTGCGCCAGTTTAAGTTTGGCGGAACGGTCCATTCGATGAAAGAAGGGGCGCTTGTTTTTCCAAATGAGCCTCTGGTCCGTGTTGAAGGAACAATTATGGAAACGCAGCTTGTCGAGACGGCGTTGTTGAATTTTATGAATTACCAGACACTCATTGCGACAAAAGCATCGCGTATCAAGCAGGTGGCCAGTGACGATACACTGCTCGAATTTGGTACACGGCGTGCGCAGGAGGCAGATGCAGCCATTTGGGGAGCGCGTGCAGCTTATGTTGCAGGTTTCGATGCGACTTCTAATATGCTGGCAGGCGAACATTTTGGGATTCCGACAAAAGGAACACATGCCCATTCATGGGTACAAACCTTTATGACGGAGCAAGAGGCGTTTGACGTGTATGCGAAGGTTTTGCCAGATCAGGTTACATTGCTGGTAGATACCTTTGACACGCTGGAGAGCGGTGTTCCTCATGCGATTCGGACAGCAAAGATGCTGGAGAGTCAAGGCAAGCGTATGAATGCCATCCGTTTGGATAGCGGTGATTTGGCTTATCTATCTATTCAGGCCCGGGAAATGCTGGATGCCGAAGGTTTGGATTACGTACAAATTGTTGCTTCCAACGATTTGGATGAAAATACGATTTTCAATCTAAAAGCCCAAGGTGCACGTATTGATGTATGGGGTGTAGGAACACAGCTGATTACGGCTTCAGATCAACCTTCATTAGGCGGAGTGTACAAGCTGGTTGAGCGGGAAGTAGACGGTGAAATGCTGCCGACGATTAAGATCTCGGGTAACCCGGAAAAAGTATCTACACCAGGCAAAAAGGATGTATACCGCATTGTGGATAAGAAGAAAGGGAGAGCTGTAGCTGATTACATTTCTTTCCCGGATGAAGAACGTCCGCGCAATGGTAAGCGCCTGAAGCTGTTTAACCCTTTGCATCCATATATGAAGAAGTATGTTGAAAATTACGAAGCTGTACCGATGCTTGAACCTATTTTTATAAATGGACAGAAGGTATACGAGCTTCCCGAACTGGATGAAATTCGTGCCTATCATGCTTCACAGTTGAAACTGTTTTGGCCAGAATATTTGCGGAAGCTGAATCCTGAAATTTATCGTGTTAATCTTAGCGAGAAGGTATGGGAGCTGAAGCAAAGGCTGATTGATAGCTACATGCAGCCCGAAGTTGAAGAAAAAGAATAATGTGAAAAGGCACCTCATTCAAATATGGGGTGCCTTTTTGTGTCGGCGCATGTGTGGAATAGGAGCTTATTTATAAATTTCTCTCATCACATGTCGCAGTTCAGGGACAATAATGCGTTCCATTGCCAAACGAACGGCTCCGCGGGAGCCAGGCATAGAAAACACAGCTGTTTGGCCCACAGTACCCGCTACAGCCCGGCTTAATATAGCTGCTGATCCAATGTCCTCAGCAAAGCTTAAGTAACGGAAGATTTCACCAAAGCCAGGTAGTTCCTTATCCAGTAAAGAGGAGATGGCTTCATATGTAGTATCACGCGGAGAAATGCCAGTACCACCTGTTAAAAGTACAGCCTCGATGTCCTCATGTGCTGCAGCTTCGGTTACCAACTGCCGGATACCCTCATAGTCGTCTTTGACGATAACATATCGAACAACCTTATACCCATTCGTTTCTAGTAGTTCCTTGAGCAGTCGGCCCCCAGTATCGGTTTCCATGGTTCGTGTATCAGAGACGGTCACGACCATGCAGTTAACCTGCTGCGGAGACTCCCGTCGGTGCTCCTCTACAGATGTTATGTTCATTACAATCTTCACTCCTTGATTCATGGTTAAGCATATTCTTTTTTTACAATAGAGGAATGACCGACTGGATGCAAGTCAGAAACGAGGGATAAAAAGTTATGTGATTAATATCCTTGCGCTTGCACCTTGGAATATAATACACTTCCTTACATAAGTCGGGATTTTCTGGGTTTATTTTGTTGAAAGCGCGAACATCAATTGATTAATTTCAAGGCTCAGCGGGTAATAGTACAGCAGGATCAACAACTGGGAGGTAATGTATTATGAATCATTCATACCAAAAATGCGTGGATGCTTGCCTGGAATGTATGAACGCTTGCAATGTATGCTATGTAGCAAGTTTGAAGGAATATGATTTAGCTATGCTGCGTGAATGTATTCGAGTGAGTAGGGAATGCGCAGAGATATGTGGGTTTGCTGCTCAAATGTTGCAGCGCGGAACGGATTTTGCCGAGGAAATCTGTGAGCTATGCGCCAAAGCCTGTGAGGTATGTGCTGCTGAATGCAGCAAGCATTCCCATAATCATTGCAAACATTGTGCAGAGGCCTGCCGTCATTGTGTTGAGGCTTGTCGCCAATTGGTGGCAGTGTAATTACATATACAGAACTAGTCCCTGAAGAGGGAATAAAAGGTTGCTTTCTACTAAATAGGTTTGTATAATGGTGGGAATTAACGTCAAGGAACGGGAGAGTAGCAACGGAACCGTATCATTACAGCGAGCCGGAAGAGGTGGAAGCCGGTATGAAATCCGATGTGAAGCGCACCCGGGAGACGGTTGATCCAACGATAAGAACTTCTAGTAGATCAACCCGGCTGACACCGTTATTTGTCAATGGAGTGAAATCGCGATTTGTGTAAGCTAGCTTTATCTACACAACCGATTTACAAAGAGTGGTACCGCGGGGATATCGAAGTTCTCGTCTCTTGATTATATCAAGAGGCGAGGGCTTTTTTTTGTTAGATCCTATAAAAAGAAGGAGAGAGGAACATGTTGTTGATGATTGCTACCCAAGCTATTTTAGCTCATACGGGCTTGGAGGAGAAAGAAGTTTTATCTTTATTCGAGGTGCCTCCGCAGCCTGAATGGGGAGATGTGGCGTTTCCCTGTTTTGTGCTGGCTAAGAAATTTCGAAAGTCTCCACAGCATATTGCAATGGAATTGGCAGAGCTAGTAAGCCATGAAGCGGGTCTAACCGCTACAGCATCGGGTGCCTATGTAAATATTACATTGGATCGATCTGTTCATATTCCACCGATGCTAGCTGAATTGAGCAAGACTGAGTTTCTCAAGCCCAATATTGGGCATGGACAGCGAGTAGTAATTGATATGTCCTCGCCCAATATTGCGAAACCATTTGGTATCGGTCATCTTCGCTCTACTGTTATCGGTGCCGCCTTGTATCGCATACTTGGTGAAACCGGATATGTACCGATTAGTGTGAATCATCTAGGGGATTGGGGAACACAATTTGGCAAGCAAATTGCGGCCTATAAAAGATGGGGTAATGAAGAGCAGCTACAACAGGATCCGATCGGGGAATCATTGAAGCTATATGTCCGTTTTCATCAGGAGGCTGAGCATGACCCGTCTTTGGAGGATGAAGGTCGCGAATGGTTCCGACGTTTGGAGCACGGGGATACTGAGGCTCAACAACTATGGGAGTTTTTTGTTGAAGTCAGTCTGGGTGAATTTGATCGTATGTACCAACGCCTTAACATTTCGTTTGACCATGTGTTGGGGGAAAGCTTTTACAATGATAAAATGCAGGCAGTTGTTGCCCAATTAAGAGCAAAAGGATTGCTGGAGGAAAGTGATGGAGCACTTGTGGTTCGTCTGGAAGACGAGCAGCTGCCGCCGTGTCTTATTTTGAAGAAGGATGGGACTACCATTTATCCCACCCGTGATCTGGCAACAGCGATTTATCGTCATGAAGTGATGAAGGCTGATCGGCTGCTGTATGTCGTTGGCGGGGAACAGAAGTTACATTTCCAACAGGTATTTGCGGTGCTCAAGCATGCAGGGGAGGCATGGGCAGAGCAATGTGGGCATGTACCGTTTGGTTTAATGCGGTTTGCAGGCAAAAAAATGTCCACAAGACGCGGCAAGGTGGTGAAACTGGAGGAAGTGCTGGATGAAGCTGTAGCGCGTGCTCAAGCCATTATTACGGAGAAGAATCCCAATTTGCTGGAACAAGAGGCAATAGCAGAAGATGTCGGCATCGGAGCGATTATTTTTGGCGATTTAAAAAATAACCGTCTGAATGAAGTGGATTTTTCGTTGGAGGAGGCATTGACCTTCGAAGGTGAGACTGGCCCTTATGTGCAGTATACCCATGCGCGTATACGCAGCCTTCTGGAGAAAGCTCGCGCTCGCGCTGAGGTTGATTCTAATTCCAGTGACAACGTCCTTGGTCAAGAAGGGCATTCTCCTGAATGGAATATCGTTTCGGATGAAATGCTGGGTGACGCAGGCTGGACCTTGCTTAAGCAGTTGGATCGCTATCACGGGCAGCTGATACGTGCTGCTCAGCAACTGGAACCTTCGGTTATTGCTAGATTTGCATTGGATACAGCACAGGCGTTCAACCGTTTTTATGCTAAGGAAAGGATTGTCGATGGTGGACAGTGGCGCATTCAGTTGGCGGAACAGACTGCAGATATGCTGGCAAGTACACTGCGACTTCTTGGACTGAAAGCTCCTAACCGGATGTAAGCTACCACAAGTGGGTATTTTTGTTAGGTTCACTGCTGCTTTTGCTAGCTAAAATTACTGCGAATTAGCTCTTTTCTCTAAAAGGCGCTGTAAAAGGAAAACTATCATAGACACTTTTGGGTTTGCATGGAGATGGTGAGCAGAAAAGAGCAAGACGGGTTACACTAATCGCAGGGTATTCCAATGTTTTGCAACCAATTTGTGCATATTTGAAACATTTGATGGTTTTATTGCGTCCGTAAGTATAGAAGCAAAGTAAACATGGAGGTGTATCTCATGATCAAAAATAAAAGCGTGGCAGCTGCGCTGCTTGTCGTCTGTTCATTGGCTGTGGCTACGTCGGCTTCTGCTTTTCGTGATATAAAGGGAGCTGAGCAGGAGAAGATCGTAAGTTCACTTCAGAACAAAGGAATTATTCAAGGGATAACCAAGGATAAGTTTGCACCGGATCAAACGCTCACGTATGCACAAGGAGTACACTTGGTTGTTCGGGCGATGGATCTTCAGGTTATGCCTGATTTTACAACGGGCTCCTTTGCAAACATTCCGACTTCCGCATGGTATGCCGATTCCTATCGGATTGCAGTCCAGCACCAAATCCCTCTGTCACCGGATATTGATCCAAGTACCCGCATGACTAGGGAGCAATTCGCGAATATTCTGTATAAAGCAGTGAGTGCAACGGGGGAATATCCAACGGTCCGTATGCTTATTAACATAGCAGATGGCAAAAAATTAGACCAAGAGTCGAACGAAGCAGTTCAATTTCTTTTGTTGACCAAAATTGCAACATTGGATGAGGGGAGCAACTTTAACCCGGATCGTAAAGTAACGCGGATGGAGGCAGCTGAAATGGTCTATCATGCATCCGAGTTTGTACAAAATCATAAACCGGTGCAAGCCACTCCGGAAAATCCAGCTGAGCCTGTAGACCCGGCTCAACAAACCAATATTAGTATGAGCATAGAGAAGGCGAATGACCAGCAGAACAAAGTGACCATCACTCGTCTGCAGGCACCTAATCCGGGTTATGGCATTGAAGTGGATCACATCGACTACGTAGATGAAACGAATGCAGTCATTTACTACAAGCTGACTAGTCCAAAACCAGGGGAAATGAATATTCAAGTCATTACGGATACCCACACCAGTACATTGGTAGACAGTAAGTATAAGGTTACGCTCAAAGCAGTCGATGGAACCGTGCTTCCGCCCACTGGAACAGGCACGTCTGTAGCAAAGTAAAACTTTAAGCCATATGTCATATATAAAATTAAGCCAGCGAGTTCCCCATATGAATGGAGACCGCTGGCTTTTTAATGCTAAATGTTAATTGTAAGCCCAAGCTCTAGTATCATTTAAGCTTTAAATGCGATTTTGCCTGTAAGTAAGTCATTTTGCGCAGAAGATGTAGCTGAGGAAGACACAGATTCAGCTGCAACCGTTCCTGACTGGAGTTGATACATTTGGAAGTAACGTCCGCCTTGGGCCATAAGCTCGTCATGGCTACCCCGTTCAACAATTTCACCCCGATGCAGCACCAAAATTTGGTCTGCACTACGAATGGTGGACAAACGGTGGGCAATGATAAAGGTCGTACGTCCCTTTTTGAGCACTTCAAGAGCAGATTGGATGAGCGCTTCCGTTTCGGTATCAATATTGGCGGTAGCTTCATCCAGAATTAAAATGGCCGGATCAAAGGCTAACGCGCGAGCGAAAGAAATAAGCTGACGTTGCCCGGCGGATAAGGTGCTGCCTTTTTCAATAACAGGCTCATCAAATCCTTGGGGCAAATGGGCTAGCAGTTTGTCGGCGCCAACGTCATGCAGCGCTTTATTCACCTGCTCTCTCGTAATTCTACTATCTCCGAGACTGACATTAGAGGCTACCGTACCTGTGAACAAATATGGGTCTTGAAGCACAATACCCATATGATGGCGAAGCCATTGCTTAGGAATACTTTTGACAGGCGTTCCGTCAATGGTGATCGTTCCTTTTTGCGGATCATAGAACCGGAATAGCAGGTTGATAATTGAGCTCTTACCTGATCCGGTATGCCCGACAAGAGCAACCGTTTGGCCGGGCTGTGCTGTAAAGGAAATATGCTTAAGCACATCATCCTTTTTGTAGGCAAAGGAAACATCATTAAATTCTACCTGGCCTTTGTAACGCGGCATCGTACCATCTGTCACCGGCTCTCCAGTTTCGTCCATCAATTCAAATACGCGTCCTGAGGATACGATGGAAGTATCCAGTACGGCGAGCTGGTTGACCATCCCCGTTATAGGTTGGAACAATCGACCCAGCACATCGACGAAGGCATACAATACCCCTAGTGATATCGCACTACCTGTAGTGCCAAGCGCCGCAGATCCAAAATACCACAACACGACAGCGAAAGCGAGGTTTCTCAACACGTTGACCAAATTGTGCGAAGTAAAAGCGTTCAAATTCAGCATTTTATTCTGATGCTTCATATAGTCATCATTTAACTCTTCAAACTCTTGCTGTGTTTGTTTCTGATGCCTGAATACACGAATAATGGACATCCCCTGAATGGATTCATTAATAATCGCATTAATCTCGCTGAGCCTGGATCGGATGATCGTGTTATAGCGGGTTGCAACCTTGCGGTACAATACAATCCATAAGATCAGCAACGGTACAATAAATAGAGAGATAAGACCCAGTCTGAAATCCAGTAGAAAGAGTGCCACATATACCCCTGCCATCGTTACAATCCCTGAAGTGAAGTTTGAGAGTACAGCCACAAACAAATCTTTGACTGCCTCCGTGTCATTCGTAACACGGGATACGACCTTGCCTGCGGGTAAGTTATCAAAAAAGTAAACTGGCAAGCGCTGAATGTGTGCATAGAGATCAAGCCGAAGCTTCTGAATGACTTTGTTCGCCGAGGATTGCAGCCAGTATGTTTTGCCGAACTCGGCAAAAATCGAAACGACTAAAAAGAAGCAATACCACCCAATCAGCTGAAAAATGCCGGGCATTTCCGGTTTGTAAAAGCTATACAGCTCATCAGCCGTTAGAGCCTTAGCTTTATAATGAAAGGTGTCGGAGCCGCGTGTCACGGTCAGCGTACCGTTCGTAAAGGATCGGTTACCATCCGCTACCTGGACGGAACCATCGACAAATACAAAAGATCTGCCGACTTGTAAAATCCTCGCTTCGCGCCCTTTGGTCTCCCCGGCCTCAAAGCGATCTTCACGTTTAAAATGGGTTCCAGCATAACTTATAGTGCCGTCCACACTAGTCGTTTCATAAAATGGTTTTTCAATAGCGAGCATGTGGTCGTCAATCATCGTTTTGGCGATGAAGGGACCGGCCAGCTCAGCGGCTACTCCAATAGCCAGGGCGATGAGAGCGGCAATAAAACCCGCTTTGCTCGTCAGTGCATACTGGAACAGCCTTTTGCCGATATTGGGTTTCATTAGGATACCTCCCCTGAGGTCAGATCAGATTCCACTTGTTGCCGTTCATATTGTTGTCGGTACCATCCGTCAGCTTGAAGCAGCTCATTGTGGGTTCCTTCCTCAATAATACGTCCTTGCTCCAGCACGACGATCCGGTCTGCATGCTCTACAGCCGATAGACGGTGAGTGGAGATCAAGGTTGTTTTACCCGAGCGCTTATGCCGGATATTGTCAATAATACGTGCTTCCGTGCGAGCATCTACTGCTGACAGTGCATCGTCGAGCACTAGAATATCTGGATCACCGATAAAGGCGCGCGCAAGCGAAACACGCTGCTTCTGACCGCCGGACAGGGCGATGCCTTTTTCTCCGACCAGTGTATCCAGCCCATCGGACAGGGTACCCAAATCTTGGTCAAAGGCAGCCGTACGGATCGCTTCCATGATGTCGCCATCATCTGCCCCGGGCTTCCCGAACTGAATGTTCTCGCGCACCGATTTGGAGAACAAAATTTGTTCTTGCGGCACGTAGCCAATCCAGCTGTGTAATTGTTCTACTGCAATGTCCTCCAGCCGAGTGCCGGAAATTAAAATATCACCACTGCCAGTCGGATATTCATGCAATAGCTGTTTGAGCAAAGTTGATTTCCCGCTGCCTGTTCGACCTACGACACCTAGTGTTTCTCCGCGTTTGAGCTCCAGGTTCACATGTGACAGATTGTCAACCGTGGAGGTAGGATAACGAAAAGTCACGTCTTTCATAGTGATGGATTCGGGATGATCCACTGGAACAGGTTGGGCTACATCCTGAACGTCTGGCTGGACATCGAGAGTTTCATTGACCCGGTCCAGGGAAGCGCTACCGCGCTGCATAATGTTAATCAGTTCGCCAATGGCAAACATCGGCCAAATCATCATTCCTAGATACATGTTAAAAGATACCAGTTCGCCTAGCGTGATATCGTTATGAAATACCAGATAAATACCATACCCGAGTCCGATAACGTAACTAAGTCCTACACATAAACGGATTGTTGGTTCAAAGAGAGCATCCATTCGGGCCACTGCCAAGTTTTTACGAAACACATCCTCAGTAATATCGGCAAAACGTTTTTCGTCCATTCGTTCTTGCACATAAGCCCGAATGACACGGATACCAGCCACCGACTCCAGCACCTGGTCGTTCATATCGCCAAATGCATCTTGTGCTAGTGTGTAACGCTCATGTACGGCTTTACCGTAAATACTCATGGCCAGCGCAATAAAAGGAAGGGGCAGAATGGCCGCCAGTGTTAGCTTCCAGCTAATCAGGGTGCCCATGGCAACCAATACAACGGTAAGGTAGACAGTGGAGTCCGTTAATGTCAACATACCGAAGCCTGCTGTACTTGCGACAGATCGAAGATCGTTCGTGGCACGAGCCATCAGATCGCCTGTACGATTGCGTTCAAAAAATGGAGGGGTCATCCGCAGCAGATGATTCATAAAACGTGTGCGCAATAGGCGCTCCACCAGATTAGCACCACCAAACAGCTTGTGCATCCATATGTACGTAATGTAGTAGATGACGGCAAGAATGCCTATGATGTACAAAATATAACGCCAAAGCGAGGACCAGGAAATCGAACCGCGTACAATCTCATCAATGGCGCTGCCTAGCAGCCGAGGTGGAGCAAGCTCTAAAACGCCAACCGCAATCAGCAAAAACAATCCAATGGCGTATCGGCTTCGTTCTCTTTTAAAAAACCAGCCTAAATTTTTGAGTACTGAGAACAAGAGGAATCCCATCCTTTCATGTCAAGTTCATTCGAGAGTTGTGTACCATTTTGAAGAAACAACAGCGGCTTGCTGCCACAAGTACGATTCGGCAACAGGCGCAAAAAAGGCATACCGTCCGCAGACGATATGCCTTAAATCTCAATATCATATGGCGTGCAGGTATTTTCAGCACACTCACCACTGAAAAACTGCTCAAACGCAGGCAGCCACTCGTATTAAACCATACAACAGAAATGGCCCAATTCTAAAGGATGCGACAGGGGAGATGCTCCGGTATGAAGTTGTTTTGTTTGTAGATGTGGGTGAAATACAATCATAAATTTTAGCACCGGAAACACTCCTTTCTTCCTCAAAATGGGGTTATTCTTACATGAGTTATCGTTCAAATTGGTAATAAATTTCAAAATGGATCTCGTATGGTTGAATCTTAACACCCTTTTTTACGAATTGTCAAACCTTTTTCAAAAAAATGTATATGACTTGTCCAGGAAGCTGCATGGGGAGAGACGGTTGGTCGTTATTCCAAAAGATGCTATGATATAGTTAACAGGACGTCATTGTACAAGGAGATGAGCATAACGCATGAGCATACAGGTAACTGAACCTGCGGCACAGTGGTACATTAAGGAGCTCGGTTTGAATCGTGGAGATTCCATCCGTTTTTTTGTTCGCTATAGTTCCGGCGGTGGGTTGCATCCAGGCTTTTCTCTGGGAATTGCCGTAGAGCCTCCGCAGCACCCTGCATTACAGCATGAAGCGGCTGGCATTACGTTTTATATGGAGGACCAGGATTACTGGTATCTGAAGGGCCATCATCTGGAAGTTAAGTATTTGGAGGAACATGACGACATTATTTACACCTATGAAAAGGATGAACAAGCTTAATGCCTCCACGTTAAAAATAGCATGCCAGTAATGGTTTATGCACATGAAAAGCGGCGGAGTATCGTGTGGCAGGGGATGAACCTGCACATGATACTCCGCCGCTTTATTGTGGTTAGGGCAGGATGCCGCATTGTTAAGGGTTGTTAAACATCGGACCATCGACTGCAAAATCAAAATCATCAATATCGTACACATGTACAGGTACGGAAGCTTCGATAATGCGGTGAATCCAGTCCAGTTGATCAGTCAGGATGGGTAATGCTTCACGCTGAGCTGTCAACACCAGTTCGGTTTCAATCGGATCAAAATATTCTCCGTAATGCGCCGTATCAACAGCATTAATGACAATGAGTGATGTATTGGCATCGAATAGGATTGGCAAGCTTTTCGCCCAAGGCATCTGAAGGGCACGCCGAATTTTTTTCTGATTCAACGGTTCTTCAAAATAACTGATCAGCTCACTTACCTTTCGCTTCACATGTTGATCATCCATAGGGTTATCCATGAGAGGCTCTGTACTGTCCTGGAATTCGTACAGCTCTAGCAGTGATGTGTAAGGCACTATATATTCCACAGGGGCGGGAGATGTAAGCAACTGGCCATATATAGCCACCATTACAGCTTCCGTTACAAATTGTCGAGACATCGGTCAAGCCTCCTGCATTTACCAAATTATGCGATTTGAGTATAACACAAAGCGGGACTGAATTCAGCCAGATATGCAGATTGCCATCATTCATTTGTATATTTGTTGAACGGCTCTTTTCAATCCTGTGTCTAGAAATTTAGGAGCGACCGATTAATAAGGAGAGCAGCCCGGCAGCAATCAGAGGTCCAACAGGAACCCCTTTAAAGAAGGCAACGCCAATGACGGTCCCGATCAGTAGACCTGTCACAATAATAGGCTGTCCGGACATCAAAGTTACTCCGCGGCCGCCAAGGTAGGCTACCAGAATTCCGATACCAATCGCGAGCAGGGACTTCCAGTGCAGGAAGGACTCTGTCACCTGATTGATGCTGATTTTACCGCTGGCTAGCGGGGTCATGACCCCAATCGTCAAAATAATAATTCCGATCGTCAAGCCATACTTTTCAAGCCAGGGGAAAGCAGTATGAAAGCTGGTTACCCGCAGCAGTAGTAGTACTACCATAGCAATCGTCACGGTTGAGTTGCCACTGATAATTCCAAGGCCAGCCAGTACCAGTAGGATAAGTGAGCTGTAATCCATTCAGTTGTTCTCCTTCGATCGTTTAACTTTGGATATGTTCGGCGATTTGACGCCCGTGCCAGCGACCTGTTTCGATAAACACTTCATTGGCATTGCTGCCTGAAGCGATAACTCCGGCGACATATATACCTGGGATGTTAGTTTCCATCGTGGCAGGATTAAATTCGGGTTTGTCCAGATCTTCAGCCATGTGGACGCCGACAGACTCCAGTAGTTTTCGTTCTGGGTGAAATCCAGTCAATGCCAGTACAAAATCATTTTCGAGCTGGAATGCTTCTGTATTCATCGGAGTGACGATAACATGGTCTGGATGAATTTCAGTAATGCGTGCGCCTAAGTGCAGTGTGATCTTCCCTTTTTGTACCATACTGTCGAACAATGGACGAACCCACGGTTTGATATATGGAGACAACTCATTACGACGATAAACCATATCAATCGTAGCCCCGACCCGCACCAATTCCATTGCAGCATCTACCGCAGAGTTACTACCGCCGATGACTGCGACCCGGGTTCCTGTATAGGGGTGGGCTTCGCTGAAATAGTGAGTGACTTTATCCAATTGTTCCCCGGGAATGCCCAGATAGTTCGGATGATCAAAATATCCCGTAGCCACGACGACATAGCGTGAAGAATAGCTCTTGGTTATTTCCCGTTTGCTTAGAGTATGTACGGTAAATGTACCGTCTTCCTGCCGCTGAATGGATTGAGCCTCCTCATAATGCTGAATGTCCAGGTTATAATGTGAGGCTACTTTGCGATAGTACGCAAGTGCTTCATGACGAAAAGGCTTGTCATTGGGAGTGCTGAACGGAACATCACCGATTTCCAATAGTTCAGCGGTGCTAAAAAACTGCATATTTGTTGGATACAGAAAAATGGAGTGAACGATGTTGCTTTTTTCAATAATGATCGTACGCAAACCTCTGCGGCTGCATTCGATTGCAGCGGATAGTCCGCAAGGTCCGCCACCGATAATGATTACGTCGTGCATTTGGATGAACCTCCAGTTGTATTAGTTTATTTCGTCAAACGGATCTCAGAATTGATGCAAATAGCTCAGTGTGTGAGAAGTTTTCAAATAATAATCCTACCGTAATGTGTGCACAATATCCAGCCGTTTTCAGAAAGAGATGATGGAAGAGAGAATTGACAGAAACATTTGACAAACATATAATTAGATAATTATCTATTTAGGTTAAGCGAATTTGCTTGCATAGGAAATCTGTAGTAGTGAAAAGAGGTGCAGTTACGGTGCAACTAGATAAAATGGTCAATTATCATAAAGCACTTGCGGACCCAACGCGTATGCGAATATTACTCCTTTTATCCCGTGGTGAGATGCATGGTCAAGCTTTGGCGAAAAAGCTAAATCTGTCACAGCCTACGGTTACGCATCATGCTTCCAAACTCCGAGAGGTCGGGTTGATTAAGGAACGCCGTGATAAAAACACAGTGTATTTTACACTGAACCCAGAGCTGATTCGGCAGCATGCCGAGGCGACAGTGCGTTTTATTTTTGAAAAAGGAGAGGAAGAGGAAGATATGTCCGAATTGAATGAAACGCTGGAAGCAACGGTTTTACGCAATTTTTTTGCCAAGGACGGCAAGTTGCGTCAAATTCCTGCCCAGTATAAGAAAAAATTGATCGTACTACAGATGCTCGCCGAAAAACTGGAGCCAGGGCGCATCTATCCTGAACGTGAACTAAACGAGTGGATCAAGCAATACCATGAGGATTTTGCGACGATTCGGCGTGAACTGATCATGCATCAGTTTATGTACAGGGAGCGAGAAATGTACGAATTGAACCCGCGTGAAATGTGGACACGATGGGATCAGGTACGTTAAACAAAACTTGAAATAGTTTTAAATGTTTAGAATCAGCCTTGACAGACAATTGATGGACTTGTATGATAAAGGAAATTTTAGGAGGAGGCGATGTTATATGCGTACGAACATGAGTGAATGGGTTCAGCAGCAGAATGACTTGTCTCCCGCACGGACGATGCACGGCTAAAGACTGTTAGATCTATAGTCTTAGCTCAGCAGTTGGTTGGACAGTAGAACCAACGAAATCCGCAGGGAGTGATTCCCTGCGGATTTTTTTATGGTCAAGTGTTTTGTTATCCGGTTGTTGGTTTCGAAAGTAGTCCGTGTAAGACTGCTTGCATAAGTGAACGAACGGATCACATCGCTTGAGCTGTATACATTCCGCAGGGGTTTCCCTGCGGATTTTTTGCGTTGTTTGCTTGCGGAGAGAAAAATGTACACCTATTGAGTAACACCAAAAAAAATTAAACATGATCTCAGGAGGAAAATAATGAGTATACATGAATACGGTTGGTCTGATTACTGGAACGGTTTGTGGGACCAATGGAAGCAAAACTATGAGGAACGAGCAGGAAACACGCAGATACGCCCTGCCCGCTTGATTGCCGATTATGGACAAAAGGTGAAGCTTATTACGATGGATGGGGAACGCTGGGGAGCCGCTTCAGGTAAGCTAAGACATGCTATTGTTGACCCGGCGGAAATGCCGGCTGTAGGGGATTGGGTGGCCATCACCACGTCGGACGAAGTATCGGATGCAGTAATCCATGCTCTCTTGCCACGCAAAAGCCAAATATCTAGACAGGCTGCAGGCTTTGAGACGAAGGAGCAACTGATCGCGACCAATGTAGATACGCTTTTCCTTGTTAATGCGCTGAATCATGATTTTAATATGCGCAGATTAGAACGGTACTTAATCATGGCCTGGAATAGCGGAGTAAACCCGGTTGTCGTGTTGAGTAAGAGTGACCTTTGTGAAGATGTCGAACAGCGGGTTGCAGAAGCGGAAGGAGTTGCTCCTGGAGTACCCGTTATCGTAATTTCTGCTTTGCAGAACGAAGGCAGAGAGCAGCTGGAGGCGTTCCTTGAGCCTGGGTGTACGGTTGCTTTGACTGGCTCTTCCGGTAGTGGCAAATCCACAATAGTGAACTGGCTATCCGGGGCTGAAGTTCAACTGACACAGGATGTGAGGGAGGAAGACAGCCGAGGCAGGCATACAACCACACACCGACAGCTTTTTCCCATTGCAAAGCAAGCCGTTCTGCTCGATACACCCGGTATGCGCGAGCTTAATCTATGGGATGATTCCACGGGTGTAGCTCATACCTTTGCTGATATTATGGAAACAGCTCAGCAATGCCGTTTTGCCGATTGCAAGCATAAGGGAGAAGCTGGATGTGCGGTGGAGGAAGCTATCCAAAGAGGGGAATTATCTGAATCCAGAGTGAACAATTATCGCAAGATGCAGCGGGAACTGGAATATCAGGCACGCAAGGAAGCAGACCGACGTAGAAAAGATAGCCGTTCAAGTACAACTCCGGGCCGCAGGGATCAGCGAGGTGGTTGGCGACGTGATGTGGAGTGGTAAGGCGAGCTGTCATGAAACATCATTTGTAGAAATTTAAGAAAATCTATGTGGTAGTCGGCATATGGTGTAGAGGGGTGAACATATGCCGAACTACAGCATTGTGGTGGATTTATCGGATCGTCGTCTATATTTAAAAGATGGAAGTCAGATCGTTCTTAGTTATCCAGTCGGTATTGGGAAGGTGGCTACACAAACACCGCATGGGCATTTTACGATTATTAACAAACAGCCCAATCCGGGCGGTCCTTTCGGAGCGTTCTGGATGGGGCTGTCCAAGCCGCATTATGGCATTCACGGCACCAATGAGCCATGGTCCATTGGCAAGTTGGTGTCACATGGCTGCATTCGAATGCATAATAAGGATGTACTGGAGCTTCAAGAGAAGGTAAGTATAGGGACGCCGGTCACGATACAGCCATAACAGCTAGATGATATAGGATTCCTTTGGCTGCCTAGTACGATTTGGGTTGAATTTGGACACGGGCTTCAATCCGTTTGGAGCCCTTTTTGTCGTCTGCGGATTTAACTAATGATCCCGCAAGACGCTCTCCTTTTGTACCATAAGCCTGTTTGGCGTTGATCCACATATCTTCGTTCGGCTCGAAACTTATGACCAGGGTGTAGCGGTTGGCAAGGCTCGGCTTTTTGACCCTCATGCTGAAGGAACCATCAGGCATGACCTTGGTTTGATCATCGTAGCCAAACTGCCATCGTCCCGGAAAATCAATTGTGAGCTTGACGTCCGAACCCTCGAGCAAATTGCTGCGCGCATATACGTGATAATAATTTCCTTTTTGCCTCACATCGGGCTTAATCCACACTTGAGGATTACCGTAGTCCTTTGGTTTGTTCCAGACAGGCTTAATTAGAGGGACATGGCGGTCTTGTTCAGGATCAAACTCAGCACCTATCCGAATTTCTTGCAAAAGTTGTTCGTTTTCTTCGTATTGATATACATAAGGGCCTTCTAATTTGTTGCCACCACTACCATACAGATTTCGTATTTCTTTGTCTTGGTCATCTGGACGGAACAGAACAGTCAGATCCATACTCCCCTGTATACCAGGTCGGTGCACTTGGAGTATAAAACTTCCGTCCTTTTGAATAGTTGTCTCGTCCGTATATCCGGTTAACAGAGAGTTTTTGACTGCAAGATTCCCTTTGATCCGTGCTCCAGCCGGCAGATTGGAATGCCCTGTAACCTTCACTGTATTTTTATCTATACTTACGTCACCTGATATTTCGACATAGCTGCTGCCTTGCTGGTGGACAGGTGCATCGTTGGCAGCTCGTTCATCAAGGGATGATGCAGCTTGGTTCGGATTACCTGTCACGGTATAGGCACGTGCTTCAGCTTCGTGTTGGGCCATACTTCGAGTTGAGGCTTTCTCCCTGCTGCATGCAGCCAGCATAGTTAGGATGAAGAACATACATAAAAGGTTCCAGCTTATTTTGGTCATTATGTGCTTACTCATGGTTTTTGCTCGCTCCTTGTCCGTAGCTTCCAGGCTAAACTGATAAAACTTTCGAAACTTTATGTATTTACCCTATTTAAAGGGTATGTAATCCCGCCTGCTTTATCCTAGTCAAATCGTACGTGTTTAAACAACAGATGGAATGGTTAAAAATGGATAGCCGGATCATCCCCTTGAAAAGCAGGGGCAGCTTGCTGTAAAGGAGCCTGAGTCATATGTCCATTGACCGTTTTATCTTAAAAAAGCTGGACAACTGCCGGGAAGAACATACACGCGCTAATTTACTAGAACTGTTTAGAATACGAATTGAGAAGGCGCAGAAAAAGGAACGAGGCGGTAAAAAAGGTTATCGCAGAATACTATAAATAGAGTCTGATCAAATGCATAGGCTGCGGTAAGTCACATGTAGCATGTTTCATAACCGCTGATTTGGAGAGGGTGCTGAAATGCCCCTCTCTTTTTTGTGTCTAATGCAAACAAAAAAAAGTCCCTCTTAATAGAGGGACAATGCCAATGAATCATTTTCACTAACGCTATGCAGGATGGCTTCACAACCGACAATCTCTATACTGATCAAAGAGTTAAGACATTTTTGAAGGGCACGCTTGCCACTGGAGATTTTGTTCTCCAAAGTATTACTTAGAAGTTTTAAGGTTTTTTGTACCGGTTGCTTATTTTCTTGATTGAAGTATACGGGAATACGTTTGTTTTGAAATGTAATTAATGTTCTCACAAAAATCACCTCACCTGAGTTATTTCATGGCTTTATTGTAGTGCCCGTTTCTTAAAATTACCTTAAAAACACCTTATAAAAACATAAAGGTCTGAAAAATTTACAAAGTGTTCACAACAATTTGGGTAACAATCGAATTTAGTTCTACCTAATCGACAAAATGACGTAAGCACGCAAATGAAATTTGTAAATCCCTATTTTTGATTCATATGACTCTACTATTAATTTTAAGCATGACTATAGTCACCGTTTTATTTTGAGTGTGGGTATTTTGTAACAAATTGACAGTCTAATAGGCGGATGCTACAGTTACGATAGCCATATTTCCGTAGAAATAGGCTTTTTGCGTGAGTATTGCTGTATAAATTAAGGATCGGGAGGGATGACAGATGATCCTGACCGTGCTTTCAGGACGACAGGAAACAGAGTGGTTTGATATTGAGGTGGCAGATGAATACTCGGTAGAACATTTAAAATTGATGCTGGGTGTGCGTATTTTTGGTGAGCCTCCGGCTGAAGGCATGCAATATATTATGGAAGCAAAGTTCCCGGAAGGGCTTTGGTTCAGAGTGGAGGATAACCAGCTACTCACAGGAGCAGGCTTACGGGAAGGCTGCACCGTGCGCATTCAGCGAGCTTTTTCGACAACTCAGGACGAGGCGCCTGTATATGGAAGGCGTTCTTTGTTTCAAACTGAAAAAAATGGGTAAATACACACATGAAATAATATGAAACCTTGGTAAAATGAAATAGTAAGCGAAAAGGGGGACTTTTGTCTTGAATGTATTATACCAGCGATCCCCGAGATTAAGACCGGCCCTCCGAGAGGAGAAGCTAGAGATTTTACGGCCTCCGGCTGAGCCGAGCAAGCCGTCTTTTTCTATTATATCTATACTTATTCCGTTAATGATGACGTTGGTGACTATAGGCTTTTATGTATATATGAGCAGAACAGGCAAGATGGGCAACAGTAACTATTTGATGTTCCAGATGGTCACGGTGGTCATGATGCTTACATCTTATACGATTCCTTTTTTCGTCTATTTAAATAATAAGAAGGAATATAAGCGCAAGTTGGAGGAACGGGACCGCATGTACCGGGAGCAGCTCCAAAAGCATCGTGAAGAACTCAAAATGAAACGCGAAGAACAAGTTCGCACGCTATATGAAATTCACGGTGATCCGCAAATATGCACTCAAATCGTAAAAAACCGCAACAGTTCTCTTTGGGAACGATCACCGGAGGATGAAGATTTCTTGCAGGTACGTATCGGGACTGGACAAGTTCCCTTTCATATTAAACTGCAAATCCCACGACCTGACGGTTATGACCGAGATCCTTTGTTGGGAGCTGCAGATGAACTGGAAGAAGAATTTCGTTTGGTGGACGCTGCTTCCATTACATTGCCACTGTTTCAATCCAAAGTGATCGGATTGGTCGGCGAGCGGGAGCATACTCTGGCTGCGTTAAGAGTCATCTTGGCACAAGTAACGGTTCGTCATTCGCCAGATGAAGTGAAAATCGCCTCCTTCTATGATGAGCGAGAGGAAAGTGAATGGACTTGGATGCGCTGGCTCCCACATGTATGGGATGATGACCGAATCCAGAGAATGATGTCAGACCGCAGTAGTAGCGCCCATCAATTAGCTGACTTTCTGTTTGCTAGATTGAACCGTCGAAAAAATAATCGCAATGAACGTCAGGGCAAAGGGATGGAAGCCCCGTGTTATGTGATTGTTTTATCTGACACCCAACTGATTGAGGAAGAACCTTTGTTGCCGTTGCTGCTGGAGGACGGCCGAGCCATAGATGCGTGTACAATTGTGCTGGCTTCTCGTAAAGAAGCTTTGCCAATGCAGTGTCAGCTGATCGTGGAAGCTTCCAAGGAACAGGGTGTATACGCCCTTAAATCAGAATCGGCGGAGGTTGAACAGCAAAGTTTTAAACCGGATCGTTTGTCCAAAGAGGAAGCCGATGCACTGGCGCGGTACATGGCGCCTATTCGCTTGAAGCGTTCTTCGGCTTCTGATATTCCCGCTGTTCTGCCTCTTTTTGATATGATGAGTGTAGCAAGTGTGGAAGAACTGGATGTGGCAGACCGGTGGCGACGTAACCGCCATCCTGATACATTACCTGTGCCGATGGGCGTGCGGGCAGGCGGCAAAAAGATTATGATTAACTTGCATGATAAAATAGAGCGTCAAGGGCATGGGCCCCATGGCTTGATCGCTGGTACGACAGGTTCAGGGAAAAGTGAGGTTATCCAGTCTATCGTAGCCTCGCTCGCTGCTGAGTTTCACCCACATGATCTTGCTTTTATGCTGATCGATTACAAGGGTGGAGGCATGTCCAACACGTTCGTTAACTTGCCGCATGTTGTGGGTACAATCACGAACCTGGACAATAATTTGATTGAACGTGCTAAAATATCTCTTAAAGCAGAACTGGTTCGTCGACAAAAGATATTGAACGATGCAGGCAATTTACAGCATATTGATGAATATTACAGACTACTCCGGCAGCGGCAGGAACAACCGCTGCCTCATCTGGTTATTATTATTGATGAATTTGCACAGTTAAAGCGGGATCAGCCAGAGTTTATGGACGAGCTAATCAGCATTGCCGCGATTGGGCGGACATTAGGTGTCCATCTGATTTTGGCGACTCAAAAGCCGGCAGGTGTTGTCGATGATAAGATTTGGAGTAACTCCAGGTTCCGCATCTGCTTGCGGGTGCAAAGCGAAGGTGATAGCCGTGATATGTTGAAAATACCGAATGCCGCGTGGATAACGAAGCCGGGACGAGGATATTTTCAAGTGGGTAGCGACGAAGTGTTTGAAGAAATGCAATTTGCTTGGAGCGGTGCGCCGTATATAGGCAACAGAGACATTTCTTCTGCCTTACCTGTTCATGAAGTGAGATTGAACGGCAAACGTGAAGCGCTATTGACGGGCGGAGAACGGGCAAGCTCAGGCTTAAAAGGAGAAGAAGCTCCTAAACAGCTTCAAGTATTTATTGATTATATTGCAAAAGAAGCAGCTAAGGCAGGAATCGAACGTCTTCAGGGACCGTGGCTTCCGCCGCTGCCAGAAATGTTGGATTTAACTAATCTACCGCAATGTACCGAAATAGATAGTACATCATCATCGTTGGAGCTGAAGTCTCTTATTGGGCTGGTCGATGATTTGCCGAATCAACGGCAGGAGCCGATGTATGCGTCGCTGGATCATGGTCATTGGGCTGTGTATGGCATGCCGGGCATGGGGAAAACGACCTTTTTGCATACGTTGCTGATGTCCACGGCACAGCGTTACGCTGTGAATCATTGGAACGGTTATATCATTGACATGGGTCGAACCATGCGCGACTTTGGAGAGCTTCCACAAATCGGTGCTGTTATGATGGCAGAGGAGGATGACCGGATTAAACGGTTGTTCCGCTATTTGTTCAAGATGGTGGCCCTACGCAAGGAAATGCTTTCTGAGGCTGGCGTCAAAACAATAAGTTCTTTTCGTCGTTCTGCTGTTGAAGATGTGCCGCAAATTGTCGTAGTTATTGATGGATATCTTAATTTTCGTAATGCGTATCCGGATGAAAATGAACTGCTGGAATCACTCTTGCGTGAAGGAGGCAGTCTAGGTATCACCTTCATCATTACAGCGAACCGGATTACCGATGTGTTTGAGAAGTTCCGCAGTAACATACCTAATGCTGTTTCTTTCGAATTGGCTGATCCTAGTGACTACTATTATGCGGTAGGACGACCGGCCAAAACACCAGGACCTTTAATTCCGGGCCGGGCTCTGGTTAAAGGGCATGTTCCTCCGCTGGAGTTCCAGACGGCACTGCCTTCACCAGGAGAAGATGAAGCGGAACGATCAGCACAACTTCGTCGCAATATCGCTGGTATTGCGCAGGGATGGAAGGGTAAGCACGCACCGGCCATTCTCCCATTGCCTGAGCGGATTCCGTTGCTGGAACTGCTTCAGCAGTGGGATCGGACGAGTGGACCATCAGGTGCGCTTCCTTACGAAGTACCTGTAGGCCTACAGAGTGACGATCTTGAGCCTTTTCTCCTAAATTTAAAAGAAGGGCCTAATTTTATCGTAGGTAGTCCAATGGAGGGTGGAAAAACCTCCTTCCTGATGAGTTGGATTATATCGCTCGCTTATTACACCTCGCCGGATCAAATGCAAGTCTATACGATCGATACACGCTATGGAGGTGGGGGACTATCCCGATTACGGCATCTTCCTCATGTCAAGGTTGCTGCCGAAAGCGAGGAAGAAATGGGACCTCTGGTACAACAGGTGCATGATATCGTTCAACAACGGAGCAAGGATGGAAATGATCCCGAACTGCTCCTGGTCATTGATGATGCAGATATGTTAAGCAAGCAACTGAACGATTTTATGATAAAGGATCAGCTTTCCGCCATTGTACGGTTGGGACGTGATCGCAATGTGCATGTCGTGCTATCGGGTGTGCCAGCTGATTTTCCTACCTTTGGTGTGGACTGGTTTAATGATGTCAAAGCAAGCCAAAGCGGTATGCTTTTTGGAACACTGGATTCGAATGATTTATCGTTCTTTCGTATCCCCTATTCAGAAGCGAATGCCGCTACTGGTGGCCTAAAAGTCCTGCCTCCTGGGCAGGGATACTACGTACGACGCAAATTTACCAGGATAAAAGCGGCGATTCCCTTCTCAGAGCAAATGAGCTGTGAGGATTGGATAACGAAAATTCGTGACCGATGGCATGTTGTAGTTTGAAGGGAGGTGGCTCATAATGTTAACGTTTCAAGCTTCCAAGCAGAAGTTAATAACCCTCAAGGCAAAGGAACTGTTTTTTCTGGCAGGCGTATTGGGTTCTGACAGACTGCTTGGGGTGGAAGATCCGTTTAAGGGCTATCTAGCAGAGGAGTTGGCGGAAGAGTGGGAGCAGGTCAAAGCTGCTCTTCTGGAAAAAGGTTATCTGAAGCAGGCCGATAAGGGTAAAGAGCTGGCTATGCCTCCTACCGTTTTTTCGAGAGTTGCTATCGCGGGATTATCCAACAGGGCTTGCCGTATACGCTATGTAAGGGGAGGTAAGCAGTTTGAAGGCTATCTTCATTGCACGAATGAGCGTGTGGTGGAGCTTGTGAAATCTGTTGACGAACCCGATGAATATCGTCTGTACGATCTGGGTAATGTGGAAAAGGCTTGCGAAACATTGATTGATAAAATGGGCTGGGTTGATCGGCTTGTACCTGAATCTCCCGCGCTTATGTTTTCCAAGCAGGCCTTTAATAAAATTTACGAGCAATCTGCAGGAGAAAGTTTGTCTCAAATCAGCAGTAAGCTAACTGAGGCTAGCGGAGATGAAGAGGGAGCAATGAGACTGGCTCAGTCTTTGAGTTCCCGTGTAGCCGAGGGAGAATTGCAATTGCTGGTCTGGAACGGCAGAGAGTGGGAGTCACAACGGGCAGCTTTTGTCCTTTGTCCTGCAATGAACTGGATATTTCGGATGAGCTCTGCGGGTAACGGAGACTGGTTGATTGCAGCTATGGCTTCGAGAGATCAGTTTGTGGACTTATTATTGAATTGGTTGAAACAGTCGGCAGTGACTGAAGAAGTGACAGAAGAAGGGTGATGGATATGCGCATTCGAGTTGAACCGGATGTGCTTCGGGGGCTTAGCGGGCAGCTACAGCATGCGGCGGAGCAAATTCAACAGTTAACAGCAGGTTTGGAGCAGGCGTTACAATCGCTGGATTGGGATGTATCTGCGCGTGAGGCGATCTTGAATCAGTGGATGCAAGCCAAGCGGATATCAGAACAGATTCATGCTTATCTCCATACATCAGGTACACAACTGAACCGAAAGGCAGAGCAGTTTCAGTCTGTTGACCACAACTATCAAACGATTCTGCCATTTGCCAGCCAACCATTGGGACGACCCGTCACGATGCTCGATTGGTCGAATCAACAATCACCGTCTATTCTGCCTGGGCAAGCTTCGGAAGGAAGCAGTCTAATTTCCAACCCGCAGTCTGTCGTACATGCTATTGCAGGTGTACAGCCTTCGGATGTGGGCACCTTGCATCAGGATATTCTGAAGCAGGCGTCTTCTAGCAGTCCGCAGGATTGGTATTTTACTGATCCGTCTATAGCAAGAGATCAGCCTGTCGCTTAGTTCGGATCGTTCCGGGATGATCTGGATCGGCCTGTAATCCATATGAATTTGTTATACCATTCCCGGTTTTATGGGACTAATATGGGACTTATTAGGTGGTTGTTTTATTAAGATTGTACTGTTAGATGCTGTTTTATAGTTAAAAAGTGGGATTATTGCAATTAGGTCCTTTGCCTTTTGTAGGGGATTAAATAGCCATAGTACAATTTGAACCAGCTAAACAAAAACATTTTTTATCATCAAGGAGGACGCAAAAAATGGCAGGACGCATTTTAATTACCCCAGAACAGGTTGATCAGGTAGCTAACCAATTTAAACAAAGTGGTGAGCAAAGCCAGCAGATCGTTTCCAGTTTGACTCAGTCCATCTCCGGTATGGAAGGTCAATGGGAAGGTATGACTAAACAACGCTTTTTCCAAGAGTTTCAAGAAGCAAGCAAACAAATGCAAGCTTTCGTAACGACTTTGAATAGCATTAGCCAAGAATTGACAGCTATCGCTAACAAATTCCGTACGGTTGACCAAGCGAAATAAGCTGTCGTGCCTGATCGGCATTAACTTATCATATATCACTCTATAATGAAGCAATATGTGAACCTATTCCTCACGGTTTGGCACAGATTGTATAGGAAAAACCGGGCGATCTTCGGATACCCGGTTTTCTTGCCATCCATAGACGTATATAATAAGGTGAGGAAAACTAGCATACTGAATGATATAAGGAGAGGGATGTTTCATGTCTTTTCAACCGAATCCGGGAGACGAATTGATCATAAACGGCACAGCTTATGTGGTTGGACGACATCCCGCTGCACCCGGTTTAGCCTATGCACAAGCAGGGAGGCAGGGAATTGTATACCAGCTGATTGCCAAAAACGGAGCACCGCATGAGGCGAAAGCCCTTAAAGTGTTTTTTCCGAAGTTCCGCATCCCGGCTATGGTTTATCAATCTGAGCATATGGAAACATACGGGGATATTCCCGGTTTGCAGGTATGCAAGCGTGATGTGCTCACTCCAGAAAGAAACGGAAGTCTGATCGCTGAGCAGCCTGATTTGCTGTATGCGGTGCTGATGCCATGGGTTCATGGTATGACATGGTTCGATTGTCTCACAGATCAGCGTCAGCTTGAGGCTTCCGATAGTCTGGCTTTAGCCAGAGCACTGGCAGGGATCGGTTCAGCGATGGAGCAAAAAGGATTGGCTCACTGTGATTTATCGGCGCCCAATGTTATGCTTCCGTTTTTTTCTGAAGTGGAACTGCCTGAAGGCACGTCAGCTGTGGAATTGGTAGACGTGGAGCAAATGTATAGTACCAAAATGGATCGTCCAGATGCACTATTGGCAGGATCGCCAGGGTATGCTGCACATCGTACCGTTCACAGCGGGTTATGGAGCGCGTATGCAGACCGTTTTGCAGGGGCTATCATTATTGGAGAAATGCTAGGCTGGTCTGACCGTGTGGTGGTCGATAAAGCGTGGGGCGAAAGTTATTTTGATCAACATGAAATGCAGACGCCTTGCGAACGTTATTTTATTTTGCGGAAATCGCTTGAAGCCCGCTGGGGCAGCAAGGTGGTAGAACTATTCAGCCGTGCTTGGGATAGTCAGGATCTAAGCAGTTGTCCTACCTTTGGCGAATGGCTAGTTGTACTTAATGCCGTTACTGAGCAGGAAATTCTGGTGGAGGATACAGAAACGGAGCCAGTTGGGACAGATACAGTCGGTGTGGCTGCTGTGAGCGGCGCTTCCAGTGAAGCGGTATCCTCGTTGGCAACACCTGCTCCGCTCAAGGCTGAACAGGCTGAAATGTTAAATCAGGCTGCCCTAGAGCAGGGAGAGCGTGGAGTAACGGATAAGCTGTTTCGACAGGCGCGTGAACTAGAGCAGCAGAACAAACCTGCTGCAGCGCTGGAAGTATATCGTTCGTTGTATCACTTTGTAGAAGATGGCAGTCCTCTGCATGTAGAAGTGTCGGCTGCGATCACAGGACTGGAGGAGCAGCTGAACCCCAAGATGCCAGAGCAACCTGAGAAATCGAAAGCCTGGTATCGCTCCAAAATGTTTATCGTGACAGCATCGGCCGCAGTCGTTCTTTTGGCAGCTGGAATCCCAACTGTGAGTATTCTTGCGGATCAGTCTAATCAGCGACAAATCGAGGCTGCAAAGCAAGAAGAGGCATTGAAGGCTGCAAAAGCAGCCGAGGAAAAGTTGGCTGCTGAGCAGGAGGCCGCTCAAAAATCGCTAACGGAGAAACAACGTCAGGAAGCTGAACAGCAGGCCAAACAACAGGCTCTTGCTGCTCAAAAGCAACAGGAAGAGCAGAAGAAACAGCAAGCCCTAATCGCTCAACAGGTTAAATATGAAGCTTATCTCGCCCAAAAGGAACAAAACAAGCAGGCTGCTGCCAAGTTGGCGAAGCAAAAAGCATATGATCAACAGGAAAAATATGAAAAATACCTGGCCTTGAAAAAGGAGCAGGAAGCTCGTGCCGCCAAGGAAGAAGCAGCTCGTAAAGCAGCAGCTGAGGCGGAACAAAAGCGAAAAGATGCTGTACAGGCACGTAACAAGGAGAATGTTCTCCAGCTTATTTCCCTCTATAACAAGGCGTATGCTTCTCAGGAAGGTGGAAGCACCGCGAAGGCCAAGAGCTTTGCCAAACGTTTTAGAGCATTATATGATAGCAATCCTTCTTATTATCGTTCAGTAGGTGAAGTGGGCTATCGGGCTTCCTCTATTTATAACTTTTTAGGAGATACGAATTTTAGACTGCCTAAAATTTGATGTTTCATATGTTTATATAATGGCGGAATGATAGATTAGGAAACAGATACAGATCGAAGGTAACTGAGGGGAGCATGTACAAACCATGAATTATACAATACAGGCTTCACAACGTACTCCCGCCCTGATCATTTACCTGATTGACATCAGCGCGTCGATGAATATGCTGATGGAAGGGCGGCGGCGTATTGACGTTGTATACGAAGCTATATCACTGGCGATCCGACAGATGGTTTTCCGATCGACCAAGGGAAATCGGTTGACTGCGCGCTATCGGATTGCAATTTTGGCTTATAGTGACGACGTATATGACCTGCTGAATGGTGTCAAGGGAATTGATGAAATCGCGGCTATTGGTTCGCTTCCTGATTTGACACCCAAACGATTCTCAGATTCAGCAAAGGCCTTCTTGCAAGCTGAACGTATTTTGCAGGCGGAATTACCAGGGATGCAGGATTGTCCTGCACCTTTGGTCTGCCATATGACAGATGGTGTTTCCACAGGCGATGATCCGGAACCGATTGCGAAGCGCATTATGAACATGAGTGTACCAGATGGCAATGTACTGGTGGAAAATATATTTTTATCCGACAGGTTGCTGGAAACGCCTATTCAGGACCCCCGTCGCTGGAAAGGTCTGACGCATAATACGCCTTTGCAGGATGAACATGCTGTGAAACTGCGTAATATGTCTTCTGTGCTTCCTGAAAGCTATCGGGAAATGCTGTTTGAGGCAGATTATCAGTTAGGTGAAGGAGCCATCATGATGCTGCCTGGAACCTGTGCGGAACTGGTGTCCATTGGTTTTCAAATGTCAGCTGCAACGCCTGTACGGTAAGGAGGTAAAAGCATGAATCCACTGCTGTCCCTGCTCCCCACGAGCAAAAAAAAGGGATTGAATGCAAGGCTGACTCAGCAATTTGCTTACATAAGCTCTCAGACAGGCGATCAGCCTTTATCATCTCATCACAGTCGTTTTATGTGTCGTTATGGCTATGGAAGGTCTGCTGAATCTGCTAGTATGGGAGAAAGCGGACAGGATTTTGCCGCAGTACGTATTCATAAATCTGTCTGTTGTTTTGTCTTGTGTGATGGTGTCGGGCTCAGTTACCGAGGAGATTTTGCAGCTCGCTATCTGGGTTCTTCTTTACTGGATTGGATGGAACAGAGACAGGATCTGTCTGCTAATCAATTGAGGGAGTATCTTGAGCGTCTGGCAGGTGCAGCTACTGAGGAACTGGATCGGCAGCCTCTGGATCACGAATCAGGCTTAATGCGTTCAGTATTGGAAGATAAACGTCGACAGGGAAGCCAGTCCATGTATATTTGCGGTAAAATCGAACTGCCGAAACGAGGTACCCGTGGTCGTCTCCGACTTGCCTGGCAAGGGGATTCACGTTTGCGATTGTGGAACGGTACGGAAGAAATCAGCGAACTATTTGATCATACCTTCTCTACTGCGGAACGCTGGTCTACAAGCCGTGGACCGATTGGAGGGAAGCCGCATTGGTACGAAAGAAGCATACCCGCAGATATGCCAATGAGATTACAGGTATACACGGACGGTTTGTCCGATTTAGATCCTATTCGCGAGCCTGTCCCTGATGAGCAGATACAGGTATTACTTGATGCGTCTCATACCGGGGGACTTGATGATGATGCGGCATTTATTGAGCTGCAGTGGTAAATGAATAAGCCAAAGGACGTATGCATCCATATCGATGGTTGTAGAACGTCCTTTTTTGATAGATACATAGAAAACTGCGAATAGGTAAGATATTTACGGAATGTAACGAGAGAGAAGAAGAAAAGATGCACTAATGCACGAAATATTCAATCTTTTCCTGAATATCGCAAAGGAACAGCAAAAAATGCGCAAAAATGGTGATTATAAAGTATACCCTTTTGGGTAATCTTGTGATTATACAGATTATTGAAAGGGAGCGATACGTATGAGCTATACATATGCAGGAGGCGCGCGCTTTGAAGGCAAAACTGCTCTAATTACAGGTGCTGGTTCTGGTATTGGCAAGGCAACGGCCATCCAAATGGCTAGAGAAGGAGCAAATGTCGCTCTTTTTGACGTAAGTAATGATCGCATTTTGGAGACGGAAAGAGAAATTAATGCCATACGTGAAGGGTCAGCCCGGGCTTTTGACGTGGACATTGCCGATCCGGTGCGTGTGGAAAAAGCAGTGTTGGAAGTGGTTGAATTGTTTGGCGGGCTACATATCATCTTTGCCAATGCGGGGATTAACGGGGTCGTCGGACCGATCGAGGAGCTGAGCATTGAGGATTGGCGGCAAACCTTGTCTACGAATCTGGATGGCACCTTCCTGACGGTAAAATATACAATACCGCATTTGAAAAAGAATGGCGGCGGCAGCATTATCATTACCAGCTCGATTAATGGAAATCAGCGCTTTACCAGCTTTGGGATGTCAGCCTATAGCACATCGAAGGCAGGTCAAACCGGTTTTGCAAAAATGGCAGCCCTAGAGCTGGCCAAGTTCCGTATTCGTGTCAATGTCATTTATCCAGGGGCCATTTCGACGAATATTGATGAAACCACGGAGAAATCGGAAGGGTTGAAGCAGATTACCATCCCTGTGCAATTTCCCGAGGGAGATCAGCCGTTGGCAGATGGACCGGGGCAGCCTGAACAGGTTGCTGATTTGGTAACATTCTTGGCCTCTGATCATTCGCGTCACATCACTGGCGCACAAATTGTGATTGACGGGGCAGAGTCGTTATTGTTTTAGAAAATGGAGTATTCTCTGGGGCAGAGAAATGTTTGTGGTATCCTGTGTGTACTATATTGGTTACGGTGCGAATGTGAAGCTCACATAAAAAACAGATTCTTCGCACCTCGGAATTTGTTGAAATAAATTTATATTCACTTTTATCGTTAGAAGTCAATAGTGGATTCAAGCTTTTTAAGCATCGTGTTTTTCGAAAATGCAGGAATTGATACCTTAGGGTATTAATTCCTGCATTTTTGTTGTCGCACTCTATACGCATGGCATTGGAGTCATCATATCGCTACCATTCGCGGTCGGTAGGATTCTTTGCAACATAGCTTTTAAATTTCTTATACAAATAACTCGCATTATATATCTAAAAGATATATGATTGATGTATCTAAAAGATATATTGGAGGATTAAAATGATGAACGAATTTTTTATTTTAGGTGAATTAATGGAAGAACCGCAAAGTGGTTATAGTTTACGTAATGCATTGCAAGCCACTTTAGGACGTCATAGAAAAATTAGCTATGGCGTGATTTATCCCCTACTTGAAAAATTAGAGAACAAAGGTTTTGTAGAAATAACTAATGTAGGATCAGACGGGAAAAATAAAAAAGTTGCTACTATTACAGATAAAGGAAAGGAACGTTTTTTTGAACTAATAAAAATGCCTGTTCCAAGTGGGGCTCACAATGCTGATATCTATTTAATAAAGCTTGATGTGATGCAGCATCTTGCTCTAGATGAACAAATACAACTATTAGATCAATTCTATCAGGAACAAAAAGATATCGTAGAAGATACGCAAGACGCGCTACAAGAATTAGCTGAAGAAGATTCAAAAGATCACTGGTATGCAAGTAAGAGGTTTGAGTTACGACTACAGCAAGCAAATGTGGCAATTGAATGGATTGAAAAATTTAAACACGAATTAAAGAAAGGAGGGTGGTAAACAGAATGACAAAAGAAATAAAAACAGCCCTGTTAATGGCTGCGAGTCTCTTTATGGAGATTTTAGATGGAACAATTGTAACTACCGCACTACCTAAAATGGCTCAATATTTTCATACAGGTTCGGCAACAATTGCTTTACTCATCAGTGTGTATTTGATTACAGTTGCCGTTTTTATCCCTTTGAGTGGATGGATGGCTAATCGATTCGGGAAAAAGAAGATTTGGATTATTGCTGTTATTATTTTTACCCTTAGCTCATTAGGTAGTGCAGTAGCACCAAGCTTCACTTTCCTTTTAATAATGAGAATTATACAAGGAATTTCTGGTGCTTTATTGACACCTACAGCAAGACTGATTGTATTAGAAAAGACACCGCCCTCACAGCTATTGAAAATGTTTAGTTATCTCATTTGGCCTGCTCTTGTAGCACCCGCAATAGCACCATTGATTGGCGGATTTATTGTTACTTACTGGAGCTGGCAGTGGATTTTTCTGATCAATGTGCCAATAGGTTTAATTATCGTATTAATCGGTATAAAATTAATCGATGCTGATAAGATAAATAAAACAACAACTTTTGACTTTTTGGGGTTTTTAGAAATTACCTTTTCATCCAGCATAATTCTAGTTGGAGCAGAGCTAGCCACTCACGGAAAAAATTATTGGCTTAGTGCAATAGGATTAATTGTCTTAGGCGTGATACTAGGATTTATAGTGTTCAAGCACTTGAAAAAAGTAGACAATCCACTATTTTCACTTGATGCATTAAAAATAACTTCTTTTAGAATCTGCCAGACAAGTGGTTCTGTTTTGTGGCTATGTGTTGGGGCATTGCCATATATCCTCACAATTTTTTTACAAACGGTCTTTCATTGGTCAGCAGTAAAAGCAGGTAGTTATGTGTTATTTATTTTTATTGGAAATATTGGAATCAAACCTTTTACCAATGCAATTATTCGTAAATTAGGCTATCGTGGAGCATTATTGTCATCATTTGTGATGATATTTATTACATCAATTGCTTTAGCTTTCATTCAAATTAATACTTTTCCTATTGTGATCATGTTTCTTGCATTAGTCTCAGGTGTAGGACGATCACTAGCCTTAACTGCTTACAGTGGACTGAGTTTTTCTGAAGTAGACACTAAAGATCGAAATAGTGCCAATACGTTGAATGCTGTCGTTTCAACATTAGCTCAAGGGATGGGAATATCACTTATGACAGTTGTTGTGGGTTTATTACAAATCTTCTTCCCAATTACTATCGCATATGAACAAGGTTTTGTTGTTCTTGGTCTATTGATGATATTCCCAGCAATTGAAGTACTGTTTCTACCTAAAAATATTGGTCATGCAACAATCGGTGTTTCATATGTAAAACACTGAGTACGTTCTTGTGAAGTTATAGTTGATAAGCTACCTTATTACTGTGTAATTAAGTATAGCTTAACGTGAATAAAATCTAATTCTTCATCTCTTATTGTTGGTTTTGTCGGAAATGTTAACGGTACTAAAGTGAATTTTGCAAAAATCTATAGACAAGTTTGAGTTGTTTTTGTAAACGTTGGGAATTTGAAATTCACAAAGCTCATATTAAATAGTAAAGCCGATCCTTTCTAGGATCAGCTTTACTATTTACCCATTCCACTCTACAAGTAAAAGTACCTTTTTACTCGTGAGTCTTTAGCGTTCGGCCCTTAAAGAGAATATACGACAGCTCATGTTTGATAATTTTATTATTCTCTATTGTTTTCACATAATCTATGTCATCTTCGCGGGTTACAATTTCATCCTTCTCTATACTGGGTCTTTTACGATTTCTATTTTCCCCGGCCGTGCTATTGTCAGAAAAAATAAAAGTGGTATTTAAATCTTCAATGCCCTCACTAATCTTTTTCCCTGTCATATTCTTAGCTGTTATGGCCAGATGAATTTTTTCTCCCATAGTCAATTTGTACGATAACAACTGGAATGCATTTTCATTATCCACTTGTTCTCTAAAATGATCCAAATCTTCTACATTCTCCATCATAGGTGTCTGTATTAATTCATTCCCCGAGAGGGAATACAGTTTATTTTGCTGATCCCATTCCTGGTGTATGTCTAAGTTCTTGGTAAGTACCCCTAAAGGGACAAACATCGCGTTTTTATAAAGCACAGGGACAGTATCCATCACTGACGTTTTCGAGTCGGTAACAATCTCAGTGGATTTCATTTTAAACTCAACCTTGTGTGTTCCAAACTTAATTGTGGCCGTATTAGAAGTTGGGTTAAACGTAGTTTGTCCTCCCAACAAATCATTAATGGATCTCAAAGGCACCATATAGCGATTATTCTGATCAATATAAGGTGCCTTAGGAGCTGTGAACAAGACATAGTAATTGTTTATCTTCAAAAATGGAGTGTTTGGAGCTATACTCTGAGCTGACATTTTTCCTGTATAGGGTTGAGAAAAGTAAAAAAACAATGCGCCTATAAACATAATCCTGAACAACATCTTTCCCACGAAATTTCCTCCTTAAAAGAGAGGGGCGAAGCTGCCCCTCACAAAATTCAAACTAAGAATATACTATCTGTTTCCTCTCCTCCAGGTACGTAATCCACTACAACTTTACTCCGTGGCATAGAACAATAATCATAAGTTTGACTGTTTCGCCAAGGTACACACGTACACAAACTCTTGACCTTAAAATCCATTCAACTTCGTCAAATTTCGTTGTTATAATCACATGAAAGTTATTATATTCCTTTTTTATATAAGGCATAAATATACTATGTACAAAACTATATATTAAATCAAGATTTTATAATTTACCATTTACAAAATAAAATTGTATAATTAATCAAAAAGTGAATCGATGTAGCGGTAACATTCAATAAAGAGGGTAATAATGTTGTTTCTTCCTCAAGAATTATATTTTTACTACGCAACTCTCTTTATATTCTGTTTAAAAGGGAAAATTTTTGATTTTCTTGTAAACCAAATCCATTCCTTGATGATCTAATTTATAGAAGAACTTTAAAAGGAAGAAAGGGGGGACCATTTCATGGATTTAACAGAGAAAGCAGAGCTTGCAACACAAGGGGACAAAGAAGCTTTTGTGAATATTATACGAGCTGTCCAACAAAGCTTATATGTAGTAGCAAGATCAATCATTAAAAACGAAGAAGATTGTGCAGATGCTATACAGGAGACCATTGCCAAAGCTTTTTCAAATGTACATGGACTGAAAGAGCCTGCTTATTTTAAAACATGGATCATTCGGATTTTGATCAACGAGTGTAATCGGATTATCAGGAAAAAGAAGAGAGTATTCCTTGTCCCTTATGATTTAAGAAAGACATCATATAAGGGTGACTATGAACAAATTGAGCTGTTTGAGGTAATTGTTGGGCTGGATGAACAACTTCAAACTACAGTGACGCTTTTTTATATTGAAGATTTATCGGTCAAAGATATATCCAAAGTGCTCAATGTATCTGAAGGGACAGTAAAATCACGCTTATTTAGGGCCAGACAGCAATTATCCAAGCTCGCCCTTGGGGGAGGAGAAGCCAAGTATGAACTATCATGATCCGGTTGACCCTATGCTTAAACAGTTTCTAAAGTCCAGAGCACAAGACTTGGTCATTCCTAATACAGTAGAGAACGCGGTAGGGAACGCCCTTTCATCCCTTTCTGATAAGAAAGTGAAAAAGAGATTCCCCCTTAAAAGGTGGAGATGGGCACTAGCCATTGTTGCTTTCTTTTTCATTCTGGGCGCCGTTTCTATCCTTACCGTCCCGACATTTGCCGAAGTAATCAGGTCATTATTTGCCAAAGACAACCCGGATATCGGACTTTTGCGTGCACAGGAATTGGGCTTGGTGATTAATCCTCATATTAAGGTGAAAGACAAAGGTTACACGCTGGTGATTAATGAAGCTGTTGCTGATCCTACTCGAGTAACCATTGCACTTCAACTTTTTGATGAAAATGGTAAGCATGATCGCGACAAGCTCGGTCTTGGCGATGAGAATAAGATTACGATCAAAGATGATAAAGGAAACGTAGTGGGCAGCATGTACGATATGGGGTACACGAGTGATTTTTATTATATGGTTGATTTCTTTAGTGATCCACTCAGAACAGACAAGATTACGATAGAAGGGAGTATTGGATCGCTTGGACAAAGTAACGAAACCTTAATAAAAGGAAATTGGGACTTTAGCTTTGACATTGATATGAAAGAGGCAAACAAGCAGAAAAAAATAGAGGAGCTGGCAGGTAGTTATACAACGCCGCACGGAATGAAGGTTACATTAAAAAGACTAACGAGAATGGTGCAAGGAGTACGTTTCGAACTGGAGACCGAACTTGATGACAGGGCAATGGCAAGATCCTCCGGTGACTTATGGAAAAAGCAGATGTTGAGTTTTCATTTCGAGACTACAGATGGGGAAGAGATTCACTCGGTGAATCCAAGAAAAACGGGATACATGGACAGCTTAATGACATCTGATCATAGAGTTATTGGAAACGGAAAAATGCATTGGAGTTATACCTTCAAGTACCTGCCTGAGGATGAACCATACCGCTTTGTCCTGGATGCATACTCGGTTGCAGAAATGGACGGAAGCAAGATTTCCTTTAGACCATCTGAGCTGACTGAGCCCAAAGCTTTTAAAATAATGAATGATAGACTGGAGTTGGTTAGGGCCTCACTTGAGAAATCGCAAGTCAATAAAGGCGCACATGAAACTGTGATCTCATTCTACGGGAAAATGGATAATGAAATAATGCATGAGGAGTGGAGAGCATATGATTCAGCAGGTAAGCAGTATGACGTACTTGCTGTGGGGGCATCAACGATTGAAAATACGCTGACTAATCATTGGAGAGAGGGATATATCAGTATGGGGGATCGTAAGGCAAAGCAGCCTTATGAATTCCGAATTACGAGGCTAAATCAGATTCCGAAGGAGCTTATCCTGGTAAGGGAAGTGGTGGATAAACGATACAAAGATCCTGACTGGACAGTATTGCTCAAATAGTAGAAGAAACGAGATTCTCCTACCAGGGAAGAAGTTTGTTTTTTCTTTTTAAGGGTTTATCGCTTTGATCATAGAATATATATAAAGAACCATCATTGTTAAGCGATAGAATTGACTAACTCTTAGTGTCAAAAGAAAATAAAGTTTTTTCTTAGTGCTTAGGTTAAGATAAGTCCTTTGTTTAAGCACTACATGCTACCCGCGTACGTTCTTTAATAGGTGATTGGAAATGAAATATAATGAGGAGGACGTAGCCCAAGCGAAGGCGCGGGAGCGTTCTTTTTTATTGAACTATACCAGCTAATAGCTTGTCAAGATTACCAGTAAAGTGATTCTAAATCATGTGGTATAGTTAAAATGAGCATGCC
>NZ_JAAMNS010000016.1:0-150232 GCF_011066175.1 Paenibacillus sp. EKM211P | reverse complement strand
GTTATCTCCATATCTTACGACATGGCTTGATTCTCTCGAAAGTGTTTTGATTTGTCTCACGTTATGGGGTCAGTCCCTATGACATCTCCCGGGGCGGTTTCTTAATGTTTGTATCCTGAGTTCATACAGACTATTACTCTCTTACCTCATGCTGTCTGTTCCACAATCGTGCATATAGGCCGTTGTTATCCAACAGTTCATCATGTCTTCCCTGCTCCACGACCCTTCCTTTGTCCAACACTACAATACGGTCTGCGTTTCGAATCGTTTTGAGCCGATGAGCAATCGCAATAACTGTTCGACCTTGTACAAGACGATTAATAGCCTGCTGAATATCCCTTTCATTCTCAGGGTCCAGCGAAGACGTAGCTTCATCTAGCAAAACAATCGGCGAATTTTTAAGTATAGCGCGGGCAATGGATATCCTCTGTTTCTCGCCGCCCGATAACGTACTGCCTCCCTCACCTACCCGGGTATCATATCCCTTGGGTAGCCTGGATATAAAATCATGGCAACAAGCTTGGCGAGCAGCAGCTTCGATTTCTTCCTGTGTAGCATCGCTTTTGCCAAATCGAATATTGTTCGCAATGGTATCTTGAAACAGATATACATCCTGGAACACCATAGATATCTTGCGCAATAGCGCTTCCGTATTCATCTGTTGTATGTTGTTTCCACCTAATAGCACGCTGCCCTGATCCGGGTCGTAAAAGCGGGCAATCATCCGCAATACCGTACTTTTTCCGCTGCCGGAGGGTCCTACTAGTGCTGTGAAAGAACGAAACGGCATAGACATACTCACATTCCGCAATACTGGCTGATCACCATATCCAAAACTTACGTTTCTTAGTTCAATATCGTGTCTCTCCGAAGGCAACTGGTCACCCGGCATCACTGGCTCGTTCAGCAATTGGACGATACGTTCACCTGCCTGCTCGTGGTATCTAAATTCAGCGAAGTTTACAAGTGCAGTGGTTAGGGGATCATAAATACGTGTTCCTACAATCAGAAAAGAAACAAACACAATAACATCCATCTGACCCGCCAGCAGTAGATATACACCGATCATAACCATCCACGTCAAGCCAGACCGCATGAAAGCAATAGCAGCCAATACAATCGGTCCTAACAACCCTTCAATACGGATGCTGTGCCGCATCAGTTCTCTAAACGCAAGCTCCAGCCGGACAAAACGCTCACCAGTTAGCTGGTAGGCTTTAATCACCCGAATACCATTTAAATACTCCTGTAGACGATTCGCAGCATTGATTTTGGCACGCATATGATTGGCCCCCAGCCGCCGCTGGATACGGGAAGTAAGCAATACCAACAAAATGGCCACCGGAAAAGCAGCAAACAATGCCAGCGCCATCCGCCAATCTAAAAAGGATAATCCAATTAATGCCAAAAGCGGCATCGTCACCGCCCCGATCATCTGCGGCACCAAATGGGAAATCCCATGTTCCACCATTGTAAAATCACCCATCATCATATTGGCTAGGTCACCGGGATCGCGTTTGTTCAGAAATCCCAGAGATAGTCTACGCAAATGCTCAGCTAGACGCGACCTCCCGGTTACCGAGGCATCATAGGCTCCACGGTATTGGGAACGATAAGCCGGAATCTCACACAGAAACAGCAGAAGTAGCGACAGGAGCAGACCTCCACTAATCCACCATAAGCCAGCAGATTGGAGCGAAGCTCCCGGATGGATGAAAGGCTCGAAAATCAGACGGGCCGCCCCTACCAGCAAGGCAAAAGGAACCAACCCTGCGATATTGGCTAAGGTTGTGTATAATACCGGTTTTAACAGTACCCTTGGATTTCCAGCCGTGATACTTTGCAACATTCTCATCATTGAGCCGCCTCCTCTTCCCGTGCCCCAATCTGCCATTGTCCGACATCCGTGTAGGCCTGCCATAAGTGGGCATACAGGCCGTTTACTTCCAGCAACTCACTGTGCTGACCCCGTTCAGCAATACGTCCTTCCTGAAGCACCAGAATCTGATCCGCATGCTGAATAGTAGACAAACGGTGTGCAATAACAATAACCGTCTTGTTTTTCATTAGTTCTTTTAATGCCAGCTGCATTTCATATTCATTTTCAGGATCAGCAAATGCCGTAGCTTCATCCAATACGAGAATAGGTGCATTTTTGAGAATGGCACGTGCTACCGCAAGTCGCTGCTCTTCTCCGCCCGATAGGTATACCCCTCCAGCTCCGATGAGCGTATCATAGCCGTTCGGCAGCTTACAAATGAACTCATGACACTGTGCTGCCTTTGCAGCCGCTATAACCTGCTCCATAGAAGCCTTCGCATCACCTACGGCAATATTGTTAAATACGGAGTCATAAAACAAAAAAGTTTCCTGAAATACAAAAGCAACCGTATCCATCAGGTTAGATGTGCTCATCAGGCGGATATCGGCCCCACCAATGCGGACTGCACCTTCCTGTACATCCCAAAAACGCGGCACCAAATTGGCGATCGTCGATTTACCGGAACCAGACGGGCCGACTAAAGCGGTCATTTTCCCTTGTCTTGCCGTAAAAGTGATATTAGACAGCACATAGGTCGATGGATTGTCATCTCCGTCCTCATGCTTGTTAACCTCTTCTGTGTTTCCATAGGAAAAGGAAACTTGCTCGAACTGCACATCATAAGTAGTCGGCTTTTGCGGATGTGCTGGCTCTTGTATTGCAGGTTCTTTAAAAATACGGTCAATCCGATCAACGCCTTCATTAATATCACGCATTGAAGACATGAGATGCATAATTTTAAACATGGGTGCTGACACCCCGGGGGCCATTACCAGAAAAAATAGTAACACCGAGGCAAATGCAACATTCTGCGGGTTACCACTCAACAGGTATACACCGACAGGAAGTACAAAAGCAGCGAATGAGCCAATGATTACCTTAAAGACGAGAAAACCAGTTTCAAATTGGTCAGTGAATCTCATGCAATATTCACGATAATGCACCATATCGGAATAAAACTTACGAAACGAATGCACCGTCTGTCCAAACACCTTGATTGCGGGTATACCACGGACATACTGCACAGCCGATCCGTTTAGACGTTCCAGTGAGTTGTAATATTCCTTGATGTTATCCTGTGTTTTGGAGCCACCGATCAGCCTCATTTGAACGGTGAAAGCAAGCAGAATCGGCACGATACAAGCAAACGCCAACCATATATTCAAGCTAAACATGGTGACAATCATCACTACTGCTGTCACGATAACCTGCACCAGATCCGGTAATTGGTGAGCGACAAACGTCTCTACTTTTTCCACATTTTGCTCCAAAGTCTTTTTGACAGCCCCCGTGGAAGTGCCATTAAGCCATCCTAAGGGGAGCTTACCGATGTGCGCAGACAGCTTGACGCGTAAGCCGTATAAAATACGGAAAGCCGCAATATGTGAGATAAGCCCGCCGATGTACATTGTAATAAGGCTGGCTAATAAACCTGCTAAAGCAATCAGTCCCCATTGAATCATCAATGGCCCGTCTGCTGTTGTAGGTTGTGCAGCGTGCTCAAGTAGCTCCTTGAGTACAAAATAAACTGAAGCATAAGGCACCAACATGAAAATGGCACTTAAACCGGAAAATAAAGCGGAAACAGCAAGTAATCCACGTTTTTCCCCAGCGATTTGAAGTAATCGGGCAATGCCCGTTTTTGGTTGCATGAATCATTTCTCCTTTCCAAATACGGCAGTTGCAGAATGCTTGAGCCTGTGTCTATTGTAGGCCCACATTCTGCTTCCTACCGCCAATTCCGGGAGAAACATCACCACTGGAAGGAGAGTTTTATAAAGATGAAGGTTTTATAAGGAGCATAAATTCTTATTTTTTCGGTAGGCACTTGGATTGTAGCCATATGTTTTACGGAATAGTGCGGCAAAATGACTAAAGTTACTATAGCCGACCATCGCTGACGCTTCACTGACTGAAATCTGCTCCTGTTCTAGCAGTTGCTTGGCTTTTTCCAGTCTCTGCTGGCGCACAAAGCCAAATACTGTTGTGCCGAATAGCTCTTTAAAGCCATTTTTCAGTTTTTGCTCATTAATATGTACCATCTGTGACAACCGAATCAGACTGGGTGGCTGCACCAGTGTACGGAGTAAAATGTCTCGCGCCTCGTGAATACATTGCACATCAGTGGGTTTAATTGTCATAGAAAGTTTAGGTGGAGAAGTGCGTATTTCTTGCAAAAACAGAGCCATCAATTCCAGCGTCTTGCTCTCCAAGAAAAGCTGACGGGTTATGCCCTCATAAGAATGAGACGACAATTCCTGAGCAATAGCCCGCATATCAGGAGTAATCAACGCTTCCATGCAAGCAAAAGACTGCTCCAAACGAATACCCAGTTCCTGTAGTAACTCTCGCCATAGCAATGGATTAAAACGCAGCTCTAGATGATTCATCACATTACTAGCTGCTATCTCTGCGTGAATCTTCACATCATTCATGTAGACGAGCTGTACATGTCCCCCGTGCTCATGATCTGAACGAAAATCATTCACAGACCAAGTGGCGGAATAATCGATGTTTAGTGCCAACTCCAGATAAGGCTTATCAATTCTTCTTGATATCTGGACTGGCTCATGAAATAACATTTTGCTTTGTGATAGCTCAAGGCCATTGCGTAAAAAATGTGTTCGATGTATTCCGTCTCCCCACTTTTCGGGTATCTGATAAAAATGTTCGTGCTGTATTCCTGCTGGAGTGGAGCTATTTTCATGAATCATTAAGTTGGAATCGATTATCTGATTAAAATATTCATTAAAAGTAGACGGTGAAGTTTGTGTCTTCATCTTGTCATCACTTCCTTCTTATAGCTGGATTCGCAGTACATACGAGTTTCATTCACCATTACAATTATAATGATTATCATTCTCAATTAAAAGATGGTAATCATTCATTGAGTAATCGGTTTACATAATATATATTACATAAACCCCTTATCCTCATGGTCACTTTTACATCGAATTGAAGAAGTCGCCCTTGACTTCATTACCTGTCTGATCGTATATTATGGATAGATCTTCAATTAAGGGAGAGATTTTAATGTCGGTGAACGTTCTTAACTAAGCAATTGCATATTCAGGGAAGACCATCAGGCGCTTGTACCCTTTAGGGACAGGTTTGTTTCTTGCTGAGTTTTTACCCTGGTATTAGTTAAGAACATGCGGATATCATAAATCGCCTTAGGGATTATTTTCATCTAGGCCTTATTCCGTGCTGTGTTCAGCACGGTTTTTTTGTTTCCAACTTTTGTGAACTCCTTTTACACGTTTTTCTATTCATAAGCCAATGAACTGATATGTTGGTTGGCCTGTGGATTAAAACGCAGAATTGATGAGAGCACATGCTGGATTATAGGCTTATTTGATGATACACTCCCTCTCCCTTAAAGGGCGGAGAATGAACGTTTTGTTCATTCTCCGCCCTTTTTTTGTTTTTCAGAAAGGTTTTAAAAAAATCCTGTCAATACACAACTAAAGGAGAGATTTATCCATGAATGAAACTACAATGTTGCGTTTGGAATATGATCAGATTAAAACAAGAGTGTCTGAATGTGCTTTTTCATACCTAGGTAAGCAGCATGCCGCTTCCATGCAGCCAATTACAGATATCCGTACAATCAAAATTCGTCTTAACGAAACGAGCGAAGCTTTACAGCTCATTCGCCACGGAGCTAGCGTACCTGTTCCTTCATTGGAAGGAATGGAGCACATTCTGCACCTCTTGGGAACTGGCTATATGTTCAGCGAGCGTGATTTTTCTCATTTGGCCCAATTCATCAGAAGCTGCATGCAGCTGATGAAATATATGCATGCCAAGGCGGATTCAGCTCCAACCGTCAGTGCTTATGCCTCTTCCATGTATGGCATGGAGTCACTCCTATCCGAAATCGAGAGATGCATTTATTCGGGTCGAGTAACGGATAATGCCAGTAAAGAACTAGCTAAAATTCGCAAAAAAATTGCAGTTACTGAAGAACGTATCAAGAGGAAACTAGATTCTCTTATCAGCCGTCACCGATCCATCATGCAGGAAAATATGATCAGTCAGCGCAATGGCCGTTACGTCCTTCCGATCAAAAAAGAATTCCGCAAACAGGTGAAAGGCAATGTACTGGATGAGTCAGGTAGCGGTCAGACCGTCTATGTGGAACCTGCCGAGATCATAAATCTGCAATTCGAACAGAGCGCAAATATGGCAGAAGAATCAAAAGAGGAAATGAAAGTGCTAGGAGACCTGACCGCAATGGCTGAGTCATACAACCGTGAACTAAGCATTAATACAGAGACGGTAGGCATACTGGATTTTTTATTAGCTAAAGCCAAATACGCTATGACTCTGGATGCTGTCTCTGTCGAGCTTAACGATGATGGGATAATAGATATCTATGGTGCACGTCACCCATTGATGGCCCATACTATGGTGCCGCTTGATTTCTCAATTGGTGAAGGTTATTCTTCACTTATTATTACCGGGCCAAATACAGGCGGAAAAACGATGGCTCTCAAAAGCGTAGGTTTGTTAACACTCATGGTGCAATCCGGCCTGCTGGTACCTGTTTTGCAAGGTAGCCGAATGGCTGTATTCGAGGACATTGTGGTAGACATCGGGGATGGCCAAAGCATTGAACATGCTTTGAGCACCTTTTCTGCTCATATTCGCAATATGATTGGCATTTTGGAAACGGCAGGCAGCTCTACTCTGATCCTGATCGACGAAATGGCCTCTGGTACTGATCCGGGAGAAGGCGTAGGCCTATCTATCGCGTTGCTGGAAGAATTTCATCGTCGCCGTGCGACAGTAGTGGCTACCACGCACTTTAGCGAAATCAAGCATTTTGCTGAAAACACACCGGGGTTCCAAAATGCTCGTATGGAGTTTGATACCGAAACGTTGCAACCCTTGTACCGACTTCGCATTGGCGAGGCCGGGGAAAGCTACGCATACGCAATTGCTTTGAAGCTAGGCATGTGGACTCGCATTATCGAGCGTTCTGAGGCCATTTCTGCTGGAAGAACGTCTCAGGATGCACAGGAGTTTTTGGTTATTCCCCCTTCTTTTGATGATAAAAAGTCTGACGATGTATTTAAACCTGCCTCTAAAAAAGCATCTACAGACCGCACAGTCGCAAAACAGGGAAAACAAGAGCACCCGCTCATAACCAAGCCATTTGCTCTTGGAGATAGTGTTTATGCCAGCTACCTAGATCGAACCGGTATTGTTTACAAAACCGAGGATGAACGAGGCAATGTTGGAATTTTGATTCAAGGACAAAAGCTGATCATAAATAAAAAGAGGCTCACTCTTCACATCGCTGCAACAGAATTGTATCCTGACGACTATGATTTGGATATTGTTTTAGAAACAAAGGAAAACCGCAAAAAACGGAAGCTTCTAACGCGCAAGCATGTTCAGGGGCTGATAATTGAATCTCCTCCGGAAAATGAAAAATAAGTTGCTTTGAAATGTTATACGTATCAAACAAATAAACATAATATATATTATGTAAACTTAAAAAAGCAAAAAGGCGTGTCTTAAGTTCAAGGCACGCTCTTTTACTTTTATTTTATCTTATACCTCAAGATGGTGTGACTGCATGTAGTTGTATATAGCACCTAGCAAATTCGCTTCATTGCCTAATTTACTTTGTTCAATTTCTGCACGCACAAAATTTAAGATCGAATGCAGGTAAAGTTTCTCTAATTCTTCTTTAATGGTAGCAACCAGCAAAGGATTGGCAGATATGCCTCCCCCGATCACAAACTTTTGAGGGTCAAGAATTGTTTGTAAATTAATAATTTGTGTTGCGATGTTCCTACAGTATTCTTGAAAAATCTTTTGTACCGTGTGATCACCTTCTTCAATAAGCTTGAATACTCTTTCACCTGTTATAGCATCTTCAGGAAGTCCTTTAGCCTTGGCAACAGTTTTAGCTAAAACAGAACTACTCCCTTGCATACCAAGCAGATAATCAACATTGTCTGCATGCTCATTGTTAGTTCTGATGAAGGAGAATTCCCCAGCCGATAAATGATGACCTTTCAGCAATTTTCCTTGAGAGATGATTCCACCGCCCATTCCTGTTCCAACTACCAAAACAACACCATCAGCGATCCCCTGTAGTGAGCCGCGCCATACTTCTCCAAGAGCTGCACACTTCCCATCATTTTCAATAGCTACAGGCAAATGAAACGCTTTCTTGAAAACTTCGATCATATTGATATCGTTTATATACCTTAACGAACCACCATGCACCATATGACCAGTGACCGAGTCCACAATACCTGGCATGCTGACGGCTACTCCTTCACATTCATCTATAAACTGATTATGAATTTGCTTCAAGACTATAAGCAGATTCTCTAGTGAATCTAATGGTGTAGCAACTTTACCTTTCGTCATAAATTTATCTTGAAAATATAAACTGAATTTAATAAAAGATCCACCAATATCAAAAACCAGTATTTTATTTTTCATGCTGCTTATAGTCCTCTCATTGGGTAGTGTGAAATCTGGAGTGTATCTCTTAATAACGATAATTAATATTAATGCTTTTGTAAATCCATCATTTTCTTTATCGTTAATAACACACCGTTCTCTTCATTGGATTTGGTGATAAAACTTGCTGCATTTTTAGTATTCTCACAAGCATTTTTTACAGCAAAACTGTATTTGGCAATACTCATAAGCTCCACGTCATTTTCACCATCTCCAAAAGACATGGTTTCGTCCATAGTAACACCCAATATCTCTTGGAGTTTCCTTACCGTCTCCCCTTTATGGGTATGAAGGGCTGTAATATCCAGCCAATTTGCTTCAGAATCTACAATATAAATTTGGTCTAGCAGCGTTTTTTCAACATGTTTTCTTAAAATGGAACTTCTCCCTGATGGATCGTAAACAGTTATTTTAAGAAAGTTGCTATTTATTTGATCAAACGAATCAATCTTCAGCACTTCCTTGTAGGAGCCCTTCACAATCTTGTAATATTCCTCTTGAATTTGAGAGTGGACATAGGCTGCTTCAGTTGTACATGCGATGATAATAAAATCCTTAGCGAAAGCTTCAATTTGACTGATCGCTTGTAATGCCAAATTACGTTCAATTGTAAACTCTTTTACAACAACTCCATCCCTTTTAATACGAGTAGCACTGTCTCCCAAAATCCAGATTCCTTTTCCGTGCTCATCAAACAACTCTTCTACTCTTTCACATTGCTTACCTGTACAAGCAACAAAGGCGATATTATTTTCTTTCATCTCTCCGTACACCTGATTAAATATTCAACATCAAAAGTACCACTATTGTTCAGAAAAGTACCATCCAAATCACTTACTACCAGTTTAAACATAAATAAGCCTCCCTTAATTGTTAGAGTTTCCTACCGGTCAGTTCATACTTACGGTTTTTTATGTTCTTTCCAGGGATCAATATCAAAGTCTCTATTAACCTAAGACATTTTCAATCCCCACATTGTCCCACTCCCTTGTATTCGTATCTCGACCTTTAGCAAAACCTATCCAATGTAATGGGCTCGAAACAGATTCGATTCACTTCATAAATCACTTAATTAAACATATTAATAAAGTGAGTAAAAAAAGCACCTTTATTAAGTGGATACAAAGCTACTCGAAAAAATCATCGATGGAGCGGTAAGGCTTTACTTCTATAGGATCTCTTGATAACACTAAACAACAATACGTTCCCCCCCATATAACTAAACATAATAAAATGAGTGAGATCATAGGGTACTCTCCTTTCTCTTTTAGGTTATATATTTACTTTAGCCGATGAAACGCGTTTCAGGTCAAGTTGTAATTTGTCTTAACTCTTCAAAATTTTCTTCTTCAGTATCCGATTCACTTGTTCTGAACTGAGCAGCATAAAAAGAAGGAACACAACGACTGCAACTGGAAAAAAATGAATACTTACCTGTGAAGCTATAATCCCAAAAATGGGCGGGAGCAAAGTCGTTCCTGTATAAGCAACTGCCATTTGATACCCCATGAGTTTAGCGGAATTTTCCTTACAAACCGTGTTGGTGTTTCATGAAGAAGTCCAGGGTAAATCGGCGCAAGCCCTAAACCAATAAGAATAAAACCGGGTAATAAAAAGGCAACAGGCAAAGGAAGCAACAAAATGAGTCCTCCTGCAACAGCAGTAAGTTGGCCAATTCGGATTAGCATACCATTATTTATTTTTATAGTTACAAACCCCGTAATAAGCCTGCCAACCGTGATTCCACCATAGTATAAAGATATCCAACCAGCAGCAGTGTCGGCTGTGATGTTCCTTGCGCTTACCAAATAGCTGGCTCCCCATAAGCCCACCGTGGCTTCCACACCACAATAAAACAAAAAAGCAATGAGCGTGTTCTTAACTCCTTTCATTCGAATTGGATTTTGTTTGGGTATGTTCTCAACTTTTACGATATTGTCATCCATCTGTGAGTAGTCTGATGGGGATTCAGAAATAATGGGATTTTGTATCGCGGTAACACGTTTCCATAATGGCAGTGTAATGAGCAAAATAATAACAAGGCCCCACTGAATCATGGATACGGCTGTGTAACCACTTCTCCATGAATTGTAGTTCGAAATGTAGAAAGACATAATTATCGGCCCCATGGTAGCTCCAACTCCCCAAAAGCAATGCAGCCAACTCATATGATGTGCCTTATAATGAGTAGCCACATACTGATTGAGTGCTGCATCAACAGCTCCCCCGCCAAGTCCAAGAGGGATTGCTAATAGTACAAGCCAAAATAATGAAGGCGCAAAAGAAACTCCAAGTAACGCTCCTGCAGTCAAAAAGCAGCTCATTAGAGTAATCTTACCTGTGCCTATTTTTTCAATGATACTTCCGCTAGCAAGACTTGATACAATGGTTCCGCCTGCAACGACCATGGATACTATTCCAGCTGACCCAAAAGCTGCCCCAAGTTCCGGCCACATCACAGGCCATGCTGCCCCAAACAGGGAATCCGGGATTCCCAAGCTAATAAACGCTAGATAAATAATAATCAGAAACCAGGTTGCCAACATTCCTCTCCTCCTCTGCTCAATACGATGATGTCATTATTTAAAGACAATAATAGGACGTTCTAATTCTTTTAGAGTTAACCCTCTCAACCCTGTTTTAAAATCTTCATAAAATAAATCTGAGAGAACAATGTCAGGATACAAAGGCATCTCATGCTTAGTTTTGTAGGCTTCCAAAAAATGATAGAAAGCCTCTTCTTCTATATTCTCTCTATAGACCACAATTTGATTAGGATCGAATACAGACTGTAATATTTGAATAATTTCACATACACTATTGAAAAAAACTTCTCTTCCCTTGCTTTCATCCCAAACTATAGACGGAAGGAATTTGATTTCACCAGCCAATCCATGCTTGCCCTTTAAAACCCCATTACGCAAATAAATTCCCATCCCCGGTGGTGAATTTTCAGGAAAATAGACAGCCAGCACACATTGATCTTCATCGATCTGTTCTCTGTAAACGTATCCACATACAGCCGCATTTACATCATTCTCCACAATAACTGGCAAACCAAATTGGCTCTGCACATCCTCTGCCAGACGAATTCCATTCAACCTTTCATGACTGCTGACTGTAATCTCTCCATCTACAGATTGTCCCGGGATTCCAATACCAATAACTTTAATGGAGGGATAAAGAGAAATGATATCTTGAATTATGGAATAAAATTGTTTAGAATCAAAAATTTGGAAGGGATGTTCTTCTTTCATGAGGACGTCCTCGTTTAAATTAACTACCGTGGTCGATACTACATCCATTCCTTGTTTTTCATTAATGTGTATAATCAGTGCCAGACTATACTCATAATTAAAACGATAGGTTAACGCATGTCTACCACCATTTGAAGGAACGATTTCATCTTCAAAAATTTCTCCATTATTAAGCAATTCCTGCATAAGAGTGTTGATAGTCACCACGCTTAAATCAGTCAATGCGGCCAGTTGGGGCTTTGTGGCCTTGCTAACCTGCTTCAATACTTTGCGAACCAGATTCAAGTTTATTTCTTTAATTAAATTTGTATTGGCTTTTTCCATACAGTGCTCCTTTGTTTACAAGATTAGTGAGATCACTTCATAAACCATATTTATAAAGTGATCTCACTAATCTTGTAGCAAAATATTACCTTTGTCAAGAGCATAGGATACTGGCTATTAAATAAGAACGTAAAATCATGGTTACAATTTACAATTCAAGTTTTAATTCTTTTAATTGGTTTACATAATAAAATTTATGTAAACTCAATTTATTTCATTATACAATACACTCGTGGAACATACTTACAATCCCGTTATTGGGATCTGAATATCCAGCTTATCCATCGCTTTTTCTTTTTCTCGATCTGTAACATGAGTATATACCGTTGTCGTTTGGATGGATGAGTGCCCTAATAGCTCCTGTACGGTACGTAGGTCTGCTCCTTTACGTAATAGCATCGTCGCAAATGTATGTCGCAGCTTATGGCTGGAATAAGCCTCCCGACGTTCTATACCCTTTTCTTGCTGGAATCGTTCAAACGTTTCTGTAGCAATCTGTTGAATAGAACGCACTGCCAGACGTCGGCCTTTTTGGGATACGAACATCGCGTCTTCTTTACCTCTCCACGGCGTCAATCTTTCCTCCAACGCTTGCTCTATAAAATCACATACAGCCGTTGGTACTGGCAGGGTGCGCCACTTACGCCCTTTACCGAACACATCTAATGTGCGTCTTTCTCGGCTGTAATCCGAGACATTCAAAGAATGGACCTCCCCCACCCGCAATCCCATGTAGACCATGAGCAGAAAAATAGCCATATTACGATTTGCATATTTCCCTTCCACCGCAAGCAAAAACGGCTGAATGTCCTTCTCATCCAGATAAACGGGCATACGATTCTTTTCAGTCTTTGCTTTTTTAATTCCCGCTGCCGGATTGGTGCTGCATAATTCAAATTCCTGTAGCGCTCTAAAAAAACTATTCACCGCAGCATGCTTCCGGTTCCGCGTACTATCTCCGGCGCCTCCCTCCCGCGCTTTAGATAAATATGACATCACATGAATCTTTTTCACCTGGTCGAGTGGTTTATCACGCAATGTACGTAAAAACTGTTTTACATCCCCTGTGTAATTCTTTTGCGTATGTATCGTATATCCGGCATCCTTCATCCAGATCAAAAATGCTTCCAGCTCCTCATTATACACTTCATCAATTTCGTCTATAGTATCCAGATCCATATGACGCAATTCTTTTTTCATCGTGCTTGCCTCCATTCAGTTCAAAATCCAAAAAATGCTGTAAAACGATCATTTTCGTCTGATTTTTATCGACAATCCAATCGACATCTTATGCAGGAGAGCATCTAAAAGTCGTTTTAAATCTAAACTGCGTATAATTTATATTATACGCAGTTTTTTGAGCCCTTTTTAAGTATAAATAAAGCGTGTCTCTCTTGTCCAGTCTATGTACTTACCCTTTTTTGCTCATCCGCTTATACATCAGCACGTATTGGCCTTTGTGACGGCAGATTCCTGCTGGACGCCTACATGCCTTATCATTTAAACTATTAGAAATTAATTTTTGAAAGTACGGGATTACAGCGAAAGCATGAGGCTCCATCACCCCATCTTACAATGAAATACAAGCATCACTTTCTGCCAGCTGTAATCCTGTTTATAAACTACATAATAATTATTATGTAAACTAATACTGGAGGATGATTGTATGATTAACAAATTGCACTGGTTGCCGGTCGGTCAGCTTGATATTGATCGCTCCTCACTTAACCATCATGCACAGCCCGGTGAACTGGTGCGTCTGCAAATCTGGTCGTATCTGCTGGAGACAGATCACGGTCCGATTCTCATTGATACCGGTATGCCAGATTCGTTTATCGACAACCCGGATTATTTTAAAAGTACACCGTTTGAAAGACGCTTCATCCCCCGTATGACAGCCAATGATAGTATCGTGGCAGTACTGGATTGGATCGGCTATCAACCAGACGATATTCATGCCATCGTTATCTCCCATATGCATATGGATCATGCCGGAGGCAATCCGCATTTTCCGAATACACCGATTTATGTGCAGCAGACCGAAGCAGACGCTGCGATCGGTAATCTAGAGTATGCGCCGCCGGAATGCGTGCAGACAAACTTGAATTACCGACTGCTCCAAGGGGACCATGAGCTGGTTCCGGGCTTGCAACTGCTCTATACTCCGGGTCATTCGCCGGGTCATCAGTCCGCGCTGGTCACAACAAAGGAATCGGGTGCGGTCATGCTGACGATTGATGTTGCCTACACACAGGAGAATTACGCAAACGACGTGCCGTTTGACGGTTTTGACCGTGAACAGGCACGCCAGTCAATCGCGCGTGTTCAGCAGATTGTACAGGAGATCAAACCGAATCTGTTGTTCTTCGGTCATGATCCTGAACAGGTAGCCGTTCAGCCGGTATATCCACAATACAAATAATGATAAATGTTATAGCCTCTTATTCTTTTCTTTTCATTAGGTAGTTGTAACGACTCCGACATTAGGGCTGCAAAGTTTGGTCACCTGAGATCGCTGATATGGAATAAACCAATGATTGCATTGAATAACCTTTGCTGTTCTCGTTGCTCCTCTCCCTAGCTTCCAGCAAACTGATAAGTGATTGCATAAACATGAAGCTAATGTCCCTAATCTCCTGTTATCGCCAGCATAAGGAAGTATATCTAAGAACTCATGGGGTGAGTAGCTGTCGACACGGTATGGATGATGAGGATAAGTATTTTGCTGTCTCGTTCCGTTTTCCCTTGATCATCCAGCACGATATACTTAAAGAAGTCGAAAGGCAACCTTATATTCAGTCTATGCTTATTTCTAAAATGTAGATTTATTCATGACAAAGGGAGTGTTCATTTATTTATGAGTACCGAAATGCTGGAACGTCGAAGTGAGATTTTAAAACGAAACATCCATCAGTTGCTGGTTCAGGAAAATCAACACGGCGTGACACGGCAGGAAAATTACACGTTGCATAAAATGATCAGAGAGTTACATCAAACCTCTCATGCCTTGAATACTTCCCGTTGAGATGAAAGGCTGCTACAAGAAATAAAAAATAACCTTCAGTTCCACTTCCTTAGTGGTGTTGAAGGTTATTTTTTATTTTTTATCCTTTTGAGCGACTCAGCAGATATAAGAAGTATGGCGCACCTATGATGGCAACAATTAATCCTGTCGGAATTTCTTTCTGTAAAGGTAAGGCTCGTGTGATCGTATCCGCTACAAGTACCAGGAGTGCTCCGACTAAAGCACACGTTACAAGCAGCATTTTATGCTTCGGACCCACCAGCTTTCTTGCCAAATGTGGAGCTACCAAACCGACAAAACCGATTCCGCCACTAACCGACACACTTGAACTAGCCAGTCCGACCGCAGCCGCGAGGAGAAGAATACGTTCCTTTTCGATAGGTGTACCTAACCCGGATGCCGTCTGATCCCCCAAATTAAGCACATTCATAACATTTGCTTTATAGTATGCGAAAGGAAGCAATACAATTAGCCAAGGCAGCAGAGCCATTACGAATTTCCAATTTGAACCCCATATGCTTCCTGCTAACCAATTAGCTACAAACGTGTAGCTTTCAGGTGTCAACTTAAGAGTCATAATGATCATGGCAGCACTGATACCCGCCGCTACCCCAATTCCGCTCAGCAATAGCCTTGTCGGAGAAATACCTTCGCCTTTTTTGTAAGAAAGAGCATAAATCAGAATAGCAGCCGCTCCCGATCCAATGAGTGCAAGAGCAGGAAGTAAAAATAATGAATTCATCGTTTGCATCGATGGGAAAAGCAGTACAAACAGCATAACCATCAGCCCGGCACCTGCATTAATCCCCAGAATACCAGGGTCCGCTAGGCTGTTACGCGATACCCCCTGCATGATGCAACCGGAAACAGCCAAACCTGCGCCTATCAGAATGGAAATAACCATTCGCGGCAACCGGAATTCAAACAGAATTAATTCCTGCTGTGGAGTCCCTTGTCCGAACAAGGTTCTAAAAAGCTCCATTGGCGAAAGCCGAATCGTTCCTGTATTCGCACTTATGGTGAATGCAGTAATGAGCAATACAAGCAAAATGATAACAATGACCCAATCATGGATTTTTTTACGGTGACTTGCTTTGGCAATAGCGCCATTCGTAACGTTACTCATCTTACAGTGCCCTCCTTTCTTTACGTGCCAGATAAAGGAAGAATGGAACACCAATTAAGGCAATAAGTACGCCCACTGGTGTTTCCTCAGGTGCGTTAATCATACGGGCCGCCAGATCGGCAAAAACGATAAGTAAAGCTCCCATAATAGCCGAACAAGGAATAATCCAGCGATAATCGACCCCAACCAGTTTGCGCGTGATGTGGGGAATAATCAACCCTACGAACCCTATAGAACCAACCAACGATACCGCGGCACCCGCCAGGATCAATACGAGAATCATACCGGCGACCTTTACCATCCCAGTTCGCTGACCAAGACTCAATGCAATTTCGTCTCCTAGGCTAAGTAACGTAATGGAGCGTGATAACATGAGAGCACCGATAAAAGCTGCCACAACCCATGGAACAACAATGCCTAGCTGAACCCACTTGGTCCCACTAAGTCCTCCAGCATACCAAAAGGCCAAATCCTGTCCAACATTAAAATATAAACTGATCGTATCTCCTAAGGCAGACAGCAACGCCGTGACAGCTGCACCTGCCAATACAAGACGAACTGGCGTAATACCTGATTTGGAAATAGCGCTTGTACCATAGACCATCACAACCGCCAAGGCTGCACCTACAAAAGAATACAGCATTAACTGCAAAAAGGAAGTACCTGGAAAAAGAGCAAAGCAAATCGCCATCGTCAAGCTGGCGCCCGAATTCAGCCCAAGCAAGCCAGAGTCCGCAAGCGGATTGCGGGTCATCCCCTGCATAATGGCTCCTGCTACGGCAAAACAAACTCCGATTAACACACCACCCAGAATCCGAGGTAGTCGGATTTCCCATATAATTTGATGGTTTTGCAGCTCTGGATTAAAATGAAAGACGGCGTTCCAGACCTCCTCCAGTCTGATTGAGGCTGCACCAAATGATAAGGACAGAGCGATACCGAACGCTAACAGTGCTAATCCGGCTGTCAGGATAAGCGAAGCCGCCCATGGCCGCGAGTGAAATTGAGTCGGCGGCTGATTGTGATTACTTTGAGCAGGACTATCCGAAGATTCTGATAATTTCATAACTATGGTTCACCCTTACTGTTGAATAGTATGTAGGTATCACGAAAACCTGTAGTGGAGATGATGTTTGATAATGAGAATTATTATCATGCAATCTTTACTATTGTAAATTAATGTGGCAACGGCTTCAATAGCAAAATTTCGACGATTCTCTAATGCCCTGCTATTTTGTGAAAAAACAAAGCCCTCCGGCAAAAATACCAAAGGGCTGCCAACATTACCGAAACCATTACTTCTGTGAGACGTTTTCTTTATTCCGCTGGACGATCATATCTGCCAATTCTTCAGCTTGCCCCATAATAGCAATAGGATCGAAGTACCAGTATCGATCCTCCTGAAGCTCAAAAACCTTCCCATTCCGGACTGCACTTAGTGATTTCCATATGCTGTCTCCTTCATAACCGCTCAAATCCTTGTTAACCGTCAGAAAAATGTAAGAGCCAGCATATTGATTAATAACTTCCTTGGAAATTGACTTCCATTGAGTCTCGCCTAATAGTTCTTTTTGGACAAGTGGTGAAGGTGTCAAATTCAATCCTCTATAAACCGCCTGTCCTCCTCTGCCAAAATTATCACCGTATACATAGTATTCTTTATCTGTGGCTTCCATTACTGTGAAAGTATCCCCGGGTTGAACAATTCCCTTTAATTTGTCACGTGCAGCTTGCAATCGCTGGTCGTATTGGGCAAGCCATGTTTTGGCTTCCTGTTCTTTTCCCAGCAGCTCACCAAAAGCTGTCAGTTCCTCATGCACATTCTTGTATGTTCCATAAGGGATGACTATCGTCGGAGCAATTTTACTATATTTTTCATATTCAGAAGCATCCTTGGAACCAATCAGAATCATATCCGGCTGTAGAGCCAATACTTTTTCAATGGATACACTACCGCGGTCTCCAATGCTTGCAATGCCTTGTACAAGATCCTTCGAAAACGGATTATCCAGATAATATTTAACACTTCCCACAGGTTTAATTCCTAATGCTAATAAATCATTCTGGTACATATCTACTACAATCCGCTGAGGATGAATCGGAATCTGAATATCTCCATGAATCGTCTTAACTGTTTTCGTTGCAGCTGACTTTGATTCACCAGAAGCTTGATTTTGCTTTTCGTCTGGCTGATTTACCTTTCCACTACAGGCGCTAAGAATGACAATGACTGACAAAAGCATCGTCACAATCCACATTTTCTTTGTCAAACTCATTCATTCCTCTCTCTATTTACGAAGTCGCAATTGACTCTTACGTTCCATACTGAGCTTGGTGCAGGCGGCTATATGCACCTTTTACAGCCATTAATTCTTCATGTTTTCCTTGCTCGGCAATCCCCTGATCTGCAACTACAATAATACGGTCAGCATTTTTGATCGTTGCCAGACGATGGGCGATCACGAGTGTCGTGCGACCTTGAGATAGCTCTGTCAGGGCTTGCTGAATTGCAGCTTCTGTCTCTGTATCCAATGCCGATGTCGCTTCATCCAAAATGAGAATTGGCGGATTTTTCAGAAACATCCGGGCAATGGATAAACGTTGCTTTTGACCACCGGACAGCTTTACGCCTCGCTCACCGATCATCGTATCCAGCCCCTCTGGATAGGATCGAACAAGTCCTTCAATCTGGGCTCGACGGGCAGCATCCCAGATTTCGTCTTCTGAAGCATCAAGTTTGCCGTAAGCGATATTTTCACGAATCGTTCCATCAAAAAGGAATACATCCTGCTGTACGATTCCAATCATGGACCGCAGCGAATCCAGTTTCATTTCACGGATATCCATGCCATCAATCTTAATGCTGCCTTCCTCGACATCATAGAAGCGTGGCAGCAAGCTGCAAAGTGTCGTTTTGCCTGCTCCTGAAGGACCCACAAGAGCTACAGTTTCTCCCGCATGAATAGCAAGGTCCACTTTGCGCAGTACCTTGTCTTTGTTTTCATAGCCAAACGTTACACCTTCAAATTCAATATCTCCGTTGAGATGCTTAACGGTCTTCGCACCTGGAAGATCCTCTACGTCAGATTCACTTTCCAGCAAATCCAAGTAACGTCGGAAGCCGGCAATTCCTTTGGGATACGTTTCAATGACAGAGTTAATTTGTTTGATGGGTGCGAGGAATACATTGGACAGCATTACAAATGCGATAAATTCCCCATAGGACATCTGCCCCTTAATAACAAACCATGTTCCACATACAAGCACAAACAAAGAGACCAGTTTCATCAGAATAAAGCTAATTGAAGAATTCCACGCCATAATGCGATATGCGATCAGCTTTGTTTTACGAAACCGTCCATTATTCTCAGCAAAACGATCCATTTCATGTGCTTCGTTGGAAAACGCTTGAACAACACGGATACCGCTAACGTTATTTTCAATCCGGGCGTTGTAATCCGCAATATCAGAAAACATACGATGGAATGCAGCATTCATTTTGCGACTAAAATACAAAGACAGGTAGATCATCAGTGGAACAATAATGAATGTCAGCACAGCCAGCTTCCAGTTAATACTAAGCATGATACCGAAAGCCCCGCCCAGAGTCATCAGTGCAATGAACAAATCTTCAGGTCCGTGGTGGGCAATCTCTCCAATATCCATCAGATCGTTGGTCATACGGGAGACCAGATGGCCTGTTTTGTTATTGTCAAAAAAGCGAAAGGATTGCTTTTGTACTCGATCAAACAGCTTTTTACGCATATCTGACTCAATGTTAATCCCCAGCTTGTGTCCCCAATAGGTAACGACATAATTCAATCCGGCGCTTACGACATAAATCCCAAGCAAAGATAAACAGGCAAATAAAATCCATTTCCAATTTCCACTGGGTAGCAAATCATCAACTACCCGATTGACTGCAAGCGGAAAAGCTAACTCCAGCAGTGCAGCTAGTATGGCGCAAGTAAAATCAATGATAAACAAAGTCCGGTAGGGACGGTAATATTCAAAAAATCGTCTTAGCATATGACTTCTCCCTTCCTATTTAAATGAGCTGATTATTTAGGTTCGACGGAAAACATGTTAACGGCCTCATCCAGTGATTGATCAATAGCCAGTGGTGAGTAGGTAAACCAAGGATCGGCCTTGATGAAATACACTTTGTGGTTTTTGACAGCTGGGAGATTTCTCCACAGCGCACTTTGTTCAATTTCCTTCAACATTCCGTCCTTAGTCGCTTCATCGTAAACCAGCATCATAATACGATCTCCTGACAGTTCAGGCAGTTTTTCCATCGAAATGCTATCGTATACAAAGTTATACTTCGGGTCCTTTGCGAGCTTCTGACGTATGTACTCTGGAGGATTCAATTCCAGTGAACGGTAGATGACATGTCCTACATTTCGCGCCCCGTACACTCTCAGCACGTCCTTACCGTAGGTCATATAAATGGTAATCGTTTCATCTTTCTTGAATTTTCCAGTCAGCTTTTTTCGACCTTCTTCAGCCTTTTTGTCAAAACTAGCAATCCACTGATCGGCTTCCTTGTCCTTACCCAGTACGGCTGCGACATCCCGCAGCTGCTTAAATACATCTCCATCTCCAAAAGAAACGGCTACGGTTGGAGCAATCTTCTCCAGCTGCTCCCTCGCTTCTGGCGAGGTATCTTCTGTTGCTATAATCAGATCAGGTTGTAGCTCTAGTACCTTTTCCACATTCGTTGGGTTCCCAATATCAGCAATCCCGTCAATCTTTCCTTTCAAATAGTCGCCTTCTAACACATGAGAAGCAGCCCCTACTGGTTTAACACCTAAAGCCAGCATCGCATCCAAATATTGTGTCGTGACAACCCGCTGTGGATTCGCAGGGATACTGATCTTTTTGCCAGTGGCATCAATATATTCGCGCATGGCAACTGATTTGGATTGCCCGTTAAGAGTATCCGTTCCACCCTTTTCATTGGTCTGGTTACTACTTGCTGTGTTTCCGCATGCAGCCAATACAACCATCAAAAAAACGGCAAAACCAAGCATAATTCCTCTTTTTAATCTGTTCTTTTGTTGCACAATATACGTCCTCCTTAGATATATGCCTTCATAAAATGATAGTGATTCTCATTATCATACAAGTGTTATTCTATCTTTTACCGTCTCTTCTTACAATACAAAAATTAAAAACTTCCATTTATGTGTATATATCGTCTTGGGAAAATATCCAAAAAAAAAGAACTGATGCGTATTCTTTGCATCAGTTCGAAAGCTTCATAGGTTGGTTCACATGCCCATTCCTATTTGGATTGATCCACTAACTCCAGTTTGGCGGGAATCGATGTTTTCACGGTTTTACCTTGAAGTACATCCTTGGCTGCTTGCACTGCCAATTGTCCAATCAACTCAGGCTGCTGAGCCACAGTAGCTGTCAGCTTCCCTTCCTTAATTGATTTAAGCGCATCCTCGTTACCATCAAAGCCGATGACTGGAATGTTCTTACCAGAGCTTTGAATGGCTTCAATCGCTCCCAACGCCATTTCATCATTGTGGGCAAATACCGCCTGAACATCCGGGTTGCCTTGCAGTAGATTTTCCATCACATTCAAACCTTTGGTCCGATCAAAATCAGCCGACTGCTTGGCGATGACCTTCAGGTCCTTATCTGCCACTTCATGGAAGCCTTTCCCACGTTCACGGGTAGCCGATGCGCCTGGAACGCCTTCCAACTCAATAACCTTGGCGCCTTTTCCGACTTGATCAATCACGTATCTGGCAGCCATCCGTCCTCCCTCGACGTTGTCTGAAGCGACTAGCGCTTTCACATCACCTTTGTCAGCGGAACGGTCCAGCGTAATTACAGGAATGTTCAAAGCATTCGCTGACTGTACCACAGTGGAGATAGCCGACGAATCTGTCGGATTAATGAGTAACGCATTTACTCCCTGTTGGATCAGATCATCCACATCATTACTTTGCTTCGCAGAATCATTTTGTGCATCGACCACAATAACCTGCAATCCTTGTTTTTTGGCCTCTGCAACAACTCCGTCTTTGAGGGAAACGAAGAATGGATTATTCAATGTTGAGATCGACAAGCCGATTTTAATGTCCTTCAGGTCTGCAGCCGCTTTAGGCTTCGCCCATTCAGGCGGTTCCAGGGAACACCCTGTCATGAGCAGGAGCAGCAAGGACGTCATGATTAATGTAAGCTTTTTCATATTTGTGTGTCTCCTTCTATGCAGATTAGGTGTATTATGCGGATTTTTTACGGTCAATCAATACAGCAATAGCAATGACGATCCCTTTTACGACCATTTGGTAAAAAGAGTTAACCCCCAGCAAATTCAAGCCGTTGTTTAGTGTCCCGATGATTAGCACACCAATTAATGTACCTACAATCCGTCCGCGTCCTCCCGAAAGGCTTGTTCCACCTAGTACGACAGCCGCAATGGCATCCAGTTCATAAGAAGCACCTGCTGTCGGCTGCGCTGAATTCAAGCGTGAGGTCAAGATAGCACCCGCCAATGCGGAAAGCATTCCCGCCAAAGAGTAAATCCAGATTTTTACACGTGGTACTTTAATACCTGAAACAATCGAAGCTTTCTCGTTGCCGCCGATGGCATACGTTTTGCGTCCGAAAGGTGTTTTATGCAGAATGATCCAAAGAGCAGCAAAGGTAATGAGCATCGTAATCGCCGGGACCGGAATACCAAACTGATAACCACGACCGAATAATTGAAATACCAGACTATCTCCGAGCCCCGTAATAGGGTTACCGTTGGTATACACTAATGTTAATCCTCTAAAAATAGTCATGGTTGCGAGTGTGGCGATAAACGGAGCCATTTTACCTTTCGTAATCATCAAGCCGTTGACCATTCCCATCACGCCACCCAATGCACAGCCAATGATAATCGCCAAAATCGGATCGAAGCCGGCCAACATCATATTTGCGACAAACGCACTGGATAGTGCTAATATAGAGCCAACGGACAAATCGATTCCGCCTGTAAGAATAACGAAGGTCATACCAAACGCAATCAACGCATTAATAGATACCTGACGTAACAAATTCAAAATATTAAGCGGTTCCAAAAAGCTGGGATTTAAGGCCGATACAATGATCACCAAAATAATGAGCCCCAACAATGGGCCAAGCTTCTGTGTGATTTGTGATATTTGGATGCCTTTGCTACCTTTTGCTTCATTCATAGTTGTCATATTACTGTCCTCCTGTAGCTAGCGTCATAATATTTTCTTGTGTGGCTTCTTCCCTGCTTAGCTCTCCGCTGATCTTTCCCTCGTGCACCACGACAATACGATCACTCATGCCAAGTACCTCGGGAAGCTCTGAGGATACCATGATAATTGCGACTCCACGTTCGGTCAGTTCGTTCATCAACTGGTAGATTTCCCGTTTGGCTCCTACATCCACGCCTCTCGTCGGTTCGTCAAGAATGAGCACATTGGGACCGATACCTACCCATTTGGCAATAACCACCTTTTGCTGATTGCCACCTGACAAACTGCCAACCGTCGCTTCGGCTGATTGGGTTTTGATTTGTAAGCGCTTAATTAATGTATTAACAAAATCCATCTCTTTTTTGCCTGATATAAATCCTTTTGATGTAAAACTGAACAGATTCGTCAGCACCATGTTTTCCCGAATGGAAAAATCCAGCACTAAGCCCTCATCTTTTCGATCTTCTGTAATGAAGCCAATCCCTAGTTTCACTGCATCATCCGGCTTGCGAATAGACACCTTTTTCCCACGTACGTGTATCTCACCACGATCCAAAGTATCCAGTCCAAATAACGACCGCATGATCTCGGTCCGTCCCGAGCCCATCAAGCCCGAAAAACCTACAATTTCCCCAGAGCGCACTGTAAAATTCACATTTTCAAATAGACCTTTATGTGATGCGTTTTTGACCTCTAGCACCACTTCTCCCAAAGCAGGCGTTCTTACCGGGTAGCGTTCAGTCAGCTCTCTGCCAACCATTTTCCGTACAACCTCGTCAAAATTCGTATCGGGGATCGCTTGAGTATCTACAGTTTTCCCGTCACGCATAATGGTAATCCGATCACAGATCGCGAATATCTCCTCCATCCGGTGAGAAATATACACAATTGAAACACCATCTTTTTTCAAGGAAGTAATAACCTCAAACAGCTTTTGTATTTCCCGTTCGGTTAAGGCTGCTGTCGGCTCATCCATTACGATCACTTTGGCATCCGTCATTAGTGCTTTGGCTATTTCAATCATTTGTTGTTGACCCACTGAACACTCGCCTGCTTCACCGTTCAAAGGAAGGTTTACTGAAAGCTTGCTAAATTGCTCATTTGCTAGCGCTTTCATTTTAGAGCTATCTAGTAATCCCCACTTGGAAGTCATTTCCTTGCCGATAAATAGATTTTCCAGTACCGTCATCTCTGGCCATACATTCAGTTCCTGGTGAATAAAAGCAATTCCTTTTTGCTCCGCTTCCTTGGGGTTGGCAAAATAGGTTTCCTGACCGTCAATGATGATCGTTCCCTCATCGCGTCGATGCAGTCCGATTAAAATATTCATCAGCGTTGATTTGCCTGCACCATTTTCACCCATGAGGGCATGTACTTCTCCTTCACGGAGATCAAAGTCTACACCACTTAGTACCTGATTGGTTCCAAAGGCTTTGTGAATTCCTTTCATTTGAATCTGCATGCTGTTCCCCCCTTTTTTATTCAACACTAATTTATCCAAAAAGAACTCCTGCCTGTAAAATACAATTGGCAAACGGCGTAGCCTCTCCTGTACGGATGACAGCTTTGGCTTGCCGAGTTAATGTCTTAAATTGTTCATGTGAGCAAAACTCAATGACGGCAGTCGGCTGAATAATCTGCGAATGCTCTAGTTGCTCTCCTGCAAAGGTGCGCATAATATACTGTAACGCTTGTTCATTTTCTTGTTTGATTTCTTCAGCCAGTGTTACTTTTTCAATCACCATATCTGCGGCAATGACATCAACAACGTCCTGAAAGGACGGAATACCCAGTTTCAATGCCAAATCAATTTTGGTAACGCCTTCAGGAACTGGTAAGCCGGCATCAGCCACGACAATAAAGTCCGTGTGGCCGAGATCCGTTAATATTTTGGATATATGACTGTTTAGAATTCCATGTTTCTTCATTATAATTGCTCCTCTACTTCACGACGGGTTGGCATTCCGCCTTGCGCCCCAAATTTGGTAACAGACAATGACGCAGCACGATTAGCAAATTTCACACTGTCTGCCAGCGATTTTCCTTCAGCCAGTGCCACCGCAAAAGCAGCGTTGAACGTATCTCCTGCACCTGTTGTATCCACGGCTTCGACCTTGTAAGTAGGAACTACAACTTCCTGTTCTCCGTCGAAAAACCGTACACCGTTGCTGCCTTCCGTTACAAACAACTTGTTCGGATATTTGCGCAAGGCTTCTTGAAGACTCATATCCTTAAACATGATGGCGGCTTCATGCTCATTTGGCGTAATGTAGGCTGCATTGGCAATTACGCTTTCTTCCACCTCACGAGCCGGGGCTGGATTCAGCAGCAAGGGTACCTGATACTTCGCACAAATTTCGCTTACATAGACAATCGTCTCAGCCGGTATTTCCTGTTGAATTAATACAATATCCGAACTTCGAATAACATCAAGCGCTTCTTCCACGTAAGCGGGTGTAACTTCATTATTCGCTGCTTTTACCACGACAATACTGTTATCACCCTCGGCTAGTACAATGTGTGCTGTACCGCTTTCCATATGTGTAACCGGTTTCACATAGTTAATATGAACATGATTTTCTTCAAAATTGCGTAAAATCTGTTGTCCCAAATGGTCGTCTCCTACACGTCCAATCATCGTAACGTCCGCCCCGAGTCGTGCTGCAGCTACTGCCTGATTGGCTCCTTTACCGCCAGGTACGGTTGTAAAGCTTTCTCCCAATACGGTTTCACCAGCACCGGGACGCTTGGAAGAAGTAACTACGAGGTCCATCGAACTGCTTCCGATAACCGAAATTTTAGCCATGATGATCCACCTTTCTCGTTGTTTCCCGTTCGATAAATTTGACGGGCAATTGTATGCTTGAATAGGTAAGTACTTTCGAATGAAGATTAGGTACACTTGACTTCGTTGCTTGCGACTGCTCAATCAATTGAATGAGCAGACCTGCCGCTTCCCAGCCCATTTCATAAGCAGGCTGCCGAATTGTTGATAATGGCGGAAATAACAAGCTGCTTAATGGTATATCATCAAACCCGATAATTTGAACATCTTCCGGGATTTTCTTTCCTAATCTATGTGCCTCATGCATCACCGCGGTAGCTACAATATCGTTACTGGCAATAACTCCGTCCGTATCCGGATACTTGCTGAACAGCTCTTTGGCCCATAACTCAGCTTCCTTGAACGAAAAGGATGTTGTCTCGACGATATGGTAAGCAATACCAGAATGCTGAAGCTCTTCCACTGCCCCGCGAAAACGATCTTGTGCTGGACGAATATGAGCAGGACCCTGCATGACTGTAATTTGTCTGCTGCCACGGGCAACCATAGCCTGTGCAGCCAAGCGACCGCCATGAGCTCCATCCGCATAAACGGAGAGACTGTCACTGGAAGTCCGATCGAGAAAAACGACTGGTATTTTCAGTTTGGCGTAACAGTCGGCAGCAGGGTCATTGGTAGATGAAATAACCCCAACAACATTATTCTGAACAAAAGTATCCATGTAAACTAATTCTTTTTGGCGATCCTCATCACTATTACCGAAAATAATACGAAAATCATTTTCCTGCATTCGATCCTCCACCCCACGAGCCAACAAGGGAAAGTAAGGGTTTGTAATATCCGGCAGCAGCAGGCCGATTAATCTGGATTTCTTTTTATACAGAGAACGTGCAACTTCATTAGGCTTGTAATTTAGCTGCTTCACCGCAGCTTCAACTTTTCGCCGTGTATCCTCGTGGACATATCCGGTTTCATTAATAACTCGGGATACAGTCGCTACGGAAACACCTGCAAAACTCGCTACTTGCTTAATTGTTGTCATAATGTAGGTTCAACTCCAATTGTGTAACCGGTTACAGATATAAAATATCATAGCATTTATTTTTTGACAAGCATTAATTATTTGCACGTCGAAAGCATTAGCCGTATAATTCTTTTTGTAACTGGTGAAGTTTCACCTTTCACTTACACTAAAGTAGGCAGATTCACTCTCAGTTGCTTAATAAAATATATATATGGAGGCATTTCCTGATGAATATCGAAGTTTGGTCTGATTATATGTGTCCGTTCTGTTATATTGGCAAACGCCGTTTGGAGCAAGTCTTGCAGCAGTTCCCACATCGCGATGAGGTTCAATTGACATTCAAGAGTTTTGAATTAAATCCGAATGCTGTGAAAGATAGTGGTAAGACGATTAATGAGGAACTATCAGCAAAATATGGCGTTAGTCTGCAAGAGGCTCATGCCATGAATGATCGCATGACCGAAAACGCACGTTCTACAGGTCTGGAGTACAATATTCATGCCATGGTGCCGACAAACTCTTTCGATGCTCACCGTCTAACGCATTGGGCTCACACACAAGGCAAAATGCTGGAATTGAGCGAGCGTTTATTTCAGGCTGTCTTCATGGAAGGCAAGCATACTGGGGATCATGAAGTACTGGCAGCGTTGGCAGCCGAAGTTGGTTTGGATCATAACGAAGCCGCTGCCATATTAGCCGGTGACCGCTTTACCGACGAAGTTAGAGCTGATGAAACTGAAGGTGCTAAGTTAGGCGTTCAGGGTGTTCCATTCTTTGTATTTGATCGAAAATTTGCTGTTTCTGGTGCTCAGCCTGAGGAGGTATTTCACGATGCGCTTCAAAAAGCATGGGATGAACGTTCTCCTTTCACTATGATTAGCGGCAGCTCGTCCAAACAGGATGCAGCTGGTGTATGTACCGATGACGGGTGCGAACTTCCAAGCCGCGAGAGCTGATCAGCCAATGAACTAAACCTCTCTTTAGATAACTTATGAAAAAGCGTGCCAGCAGCAATTAAGCCTGATGCGGCACGCTTCTTTAATTTTTTATAATGATTTAATCATTCCGCCATCCACAAGAATGGTGCTGCCGGTCAAATAGGATGAAGCCGATGACGCCAGAAAAGCAACGACTTTACCGAACTCTTCAGGCTCACCGTACCGTCCTAACGGAATGCCCTCTTCTGCTTGTTTGCGAACTTGATCCGTCGTTTGGTGGGATTTTTCGGCTCGATGCTCGTCCAAGCTACGTACGCGATCGGTTGCAATTCTCCCTGGTGCTACAGTATGTACCAGAATATTATATGGGGCTAATTCCATGGACAATGTTTTCGCCAATCCGGCAACTCCAGTACGTAGTGTATTGGAAATAATCAGGCCCGGAATCGGCTGCTTCACTGATGATGAGGCGATATTTAAAATTCTACCGCTTTGTTGTTTTTTCATATAGGGTAACGCCTCACGGATCAACCGGATATGACTAAGTAAATTTTGCTCAAAGGCCTGCATCCATACTTCGTCTGTAAAATCATCAAAGGTGCCCGCAGGAGGGCCGCCCGCATTGTTAACCAAAATATCGACGGTGCCAAACCAATCAACTGTACGGCGAATGGCCTGGGAGATATGTTCAGGTTTGGTTACATCACAAACTACATATTCAACGCGACCACTCGCTGTTTCCTGTAATTCGGCCTGAGTCCGCTGAAGCTCTGCTTCATTTCGTCCAGAAATAACAACATTCGCACCCTCACGTGCCAGCTCCCTTGCGCTTGCCTTGCCGAGTCCTTTACTGGAACCTGCAACAAAGGCTGCTTTCCCCGTTAATCCTAAATCCATCTATGACACTCCCTTTTCTCAGTGTTCTTTAATTGTACACATGACCAGCACATAATGCTAATAGCTAGGTACAAAGTAGCAAGGCAACACAAAAAAGGACCTGACATTTAGTCAGGCGCCCTTTCTGTTATACACTATTTTCTTAGTTTATAGCACTATAATGCTTCAGATATTGTTGACTGCTCATATACAACAACGGACTGGCTCTCAGGCTCCCATTTAACATTTGCTCCCAAAGCCTCTCCGATTACCCTTACAGGTACCATTGTAGTTCCATCCACTATGGATGCTGGCTGCTCGATAGAATACGGCTGGCCGTTAATATATGCTTTGGCGCTATTCACGAATAATTTGACGGACACGCCGTTGCGACTGACAGTAACAGCCTTTTCTTTCGGATCCCAGGAAACTTTGGCATTAAGGGCTTCGGAAGCTGTTCTAAACGGGACAAGTGTGGTGCCATTGCGGTTAATCGGTTCGGCATCATATTTTTCACCATTCACGAACAGCTTCATACCTGATGACCTTCCAGCCTTCCTTGAGAATACATCCAGCTTTTTGTAGCTATCCAGATTGGACACATCAGCCAATACTGCCTCCTCCTGCATGTAAACGGCATCTGTTACATTTCCGTTTTCATCCAGTAGCTCAGCAGCCTTAGTTAATGCTTTGTCAGAATTTCGGATCAATTCAAGTTCAGTTACCTGCTCCGGGGTCAAACGTTCCGGGTATTTTGTAAGCAGCAGATTCGCAATAACCGCTCCTGCCGGCTTATCTTTTGTATTTTCTACTGCTTGTAGCAGACCGTTATATCCGTTGTGTCCCTTGCGACCTTTTTGGTCCTTGGACTCCCCGTATGTATCATCCGTTACTGCAACAGGGGTGTTCTTTTTGATTTCGTCGTGTTTATCTTTTTTGCTGCTCTTTTCATTCCGGTCTTTATCAGACGCCTTTGCTTCCTGTTTGTTCTCCTGACCATTTCCGCGCCCCTGTTTGGCTTCGGCTGTTCCTGCTGCCAGTCCCAAGACCAGTATACACGCTAATAATGCTGTCCAAGTGTTTCTCATGATGCGCTTCCTCCTTATAGTAAAAGACCAGGTTTAAATGTAACCTACATATATTAACGGCTACTATAAGCTAAATATGAAGCCCTTTTTTACTAGTGTTGCATTTGCAGGGACTGATGGCTAATCCAATATAATAAATTTTATTATGCGTGAACCTATTTCCACAGTATAATGGGAAATGCACGTGTATTTTAAGGGTTAACGTTTACATTCGCATAATAGAAAGAAGTGGAGACAGACATGTTCGGCACCATTCTTTTAGACGTTGTTTTACCTATTTTTGTCCTTATCGGTTTTGGCTGTATCATGCAATATTATTTTCGATTGGATTTGTATACCCTAGCTAAAATTAATTTTTATTATATCACCCCTGCAGTTGTGTTTACCGGTCTTTATAACTCTGAAATTTCTTTAATTCTCATGGGTGAGGTTTCACTTTTTTATGCCCTGTACATAGCTATTCTGTACGTAATCAGTACTACCGTTGCCAGATCTCTGAAATACAGCCCCGGAATGCGTGGAGCTTTTACAAACAGTGTCATGCTAGATAATTCAGGGAATTATGGTCTACCAATTAATCAGTTGGTGTTTAAAGGTGATCCGCTGGCTATTTCTGTCCAAGCTCTGATTATGACTTTTCAAAGCTTTGTTACATTTACATATGGTACTTTTGTTGTACAGAACGGTAAGGCCAATACACGAAAAATTTTAATTAATTTTTTGAAAATGCCTGTCCCCTACGCGCTTGTGCTGGGCCTGCTCCTGAATCTACTGCACAGTCCATTGCCTAATTTGCTGGCTGAGCCTCTAAATTATATTAGCCATTCGATGGTCGCAGTGGCTCTGCTTACTTTGGGAGCACAAATTGTGCAGTATCCTTTTCATTTGCGCCGGACAGCCGTGTATATCAGTATGGTATTACGCCTGATTGCAGGTCCAATAGTTGGCTTTATGCTCGTGTTTTTCCTAGGTCTTAAGGGGATTCCCGCTCAAGCATTGCTCATTGCATCAGGTATGCCTACTGGTGTTAACACGAGTATTTTGGCGGAAGAATATAAAAATGAACCTGACTTTGCGGCACAAACAGTATTACTTTCTACGATTGTGAATGTCATTACGATGACCTTATTAATTTCAATATCCCGTCATCTTACTTGAGGTGTATGATAAATATAAAACTTGATTTGTAACGCTTTTTGTCTGAGGACAGAAGCGTTTCTTTTTCGATTAAAATAGGAACACACGTTCGTGATTGTACCCCTTTTTCTGTTTATAGTGGTGTGTTTGTTTGATGATGATGGTATGCGAGAAGGAATCTTTTTCTATTATGAATTTTTCATATAGTGAAATAGTTATGTGTTTGAATTTAAACCTCTGATTCCTCCAAAAATAAAGCCAGCTCGCTCATTAGAGTGGCTGACTTAAGATTATTTTATGAAGATTTAAGGCTCAATTCCCCATTGCTTGATCCCAGACAGGTAAGCGGTTATTTTAGTGGAATCTTGTAAGCTATTTGCTGTGGGATTAAAGGAATAATCATCAGTTTGTGTATAATTGCTCCAATCCGCTTTGGATATCCGGGTTTGTAGCTCAACACTCTGACCAGGCTCTAAAGAACCTGCTGCCGACTTAAAACCAATTTCTGCATAAGAATCTGCACCTTGCTTTGCATCGGTTAATGTTCTGAAGTTAGCAATGACATTCTCTGTACCGATGCTAGACCAATCCGTAAAGAAGTTTTGTGATTTCTCCCCGTTAACGGTGTAATAATAACGCAATGTCACGTCTGCTAGGGAAACGGGTGAGCTTCCTGAATTGGTTATTTTAAACTTGGAACTGATCGTATTACTTGTTGCAGATACATTCCCATTGAAGGATTGCACCTTCAGAGCACCCTCGCCTGTTCCCGGCTCACTTGGCGTATCCCCTTTCACCGTAATCGTGAACAACGCATCATTGCCTGTACTAAAATGGAAGTTGAGCGTTGTCTCTCCTTTAGGAAGTTTAGATAAATACTTGTTGGTAAGAATAACTGTTTCTTCACTAACCGTATAATCTTCACCTTTGTTCAGTGCCACACTCCCCTGCTTGATCGCTTCTAGTGTATTACCGTTAAGAGTAAGCTTGACAGTAATATCGGTATTACTGTTAGCCACTTCATAGGTTGCAGCCGTCGGCGTAATACTTGCTTGCCCGGTAGATGGCTGATCACCACTCACACGATCTGCCACCAGAATGCCACGGCCATTCGTTCCGAGATAAGCACGTCCGTAAACCCGAGGATCCCCAATAATGGTGGTCACACGAGCATATTGATGCTTATCATCATTAATGCGTACCCAGTTTGTGCCAGCATCGTCCGAGCGATAAAATCCACGTGTACCGTCAATTTTACCAACGATAAACACTGCTGCATTGGTGCGATTGGGTGCTGCTTTGCCAAAGCCTACAAAATCCGCCTCCTGCACATGAGCAAGCTTGGTGAATGTAACACCTGAATCCTTGGAATGCCATAAGCCGTATGGCCCTCCGTCCTCGGAGCCTCCAGCAAACCACACATCTCCTTCCGCTCCTCGTACAGCACCAATATCTGCATTACCTACACTTGGCAAACCAGTAACTGTGGATGGTGTGAAGGATGCGCCTCCATCAACACTTACATATATTTTCCCAGCAGCAAACGCGTAGTATTTGTTAGGGTTTACTCGGTCAGAGGCGATCTTTGCATTAGCTGGAACTCCCGTGCTTGCTGTCCATGAGTTTCCTCCGGTTTTGGAATAAAATACACCTTTGTCCGATGTACTCCACAGCAATCCATTACCATTTGCCGCTACAGCGATGCTGCCTCCTCCTGCTGTACTGGAAGGCTCGCTATTAGCTTTGTACCAGTTCGCTCCGCCATCATTGGATAATCCGATAGATTTGGCGTTTGGATCTTTTTTATAGTCCGCTTTACCTACCCGAGCCATAAAAGAAGGGCTTAACTCGGCATAATCAATGCTTTCGCTGCTTGTAAAGGTTGGATTATCCAGCATTTTAGCAGGAGCCTTGAACAGGTCATCATGTCTGAATCCGGAGACATCACCCACTGCACTCACCAGAGGAGCTCCAGTTGGAGGGCTCACCAAATCCAAAATCGCCGTTTCTTCTACCCCTTTAGCCGCTACCGAAATGTCCAGCTTACCTCCCTTGTCCCAATTGGTCAGATTTTTAGAGCCATAAATCGTAGCTCCTGTGCCGTACAGCATATGATCTGAATTAAATGGATCTATTTCCAGATCTCCAATCATCCAGCCCAGCTTGGGCGATACTTCCGGCGGTGCAGGATTGGCATTGAAAGTCAGCCAAGGCGCACCGGATATATCCAGATTGTACTTCAGCTTACGAGCTGGATAACCATCAAATTCCCAAATAGGGCTCCAGGTTGCCCCACTATCAGTACTGCGGTAAATCGTTTCATCCGGCCACCAGGCATTCAACGTTGCAACCATAAGTGTACCTGGCTTCTGGGCGTCCACTGTCAGTCCACCATATCCAAAATGATTGTCTGCGCTGCTGCTGGCAACGGGGCTAATGTTAGTCCACTGTCCACTGGCTGTATTCAGTTTCCACAGCTCACCCTTTGTTCCATCATACGGTCCAGCTCCATCGCTGTAAGAAATATACAGGTCGCCATCTGGCGATAAAACGCCGTGATGTGGCAAATAGCCTGTAGGCTGGCCCGCTATAGCAGACCAGGTTGTCCCGCCATCAGTACTGCGATAGACACTTTGCTTTTTATCTGCGACACCCACATAGATGGTCTGTGTTGCTTTACTGGAAGAGCCCGTTTTTTTGTCAAAAGTGATCCAGGCTAAACCGACAATATCACTGGTGTATTCATTGGAAGGGTCCTGTACATACCTCCCCGGATTCGGAAAACTACTCACCTTGCTCCAGGTCGCCCCGTAATCGGAGCTTTTCCACAATCCATTACCACTTCGAGCTCCGAAGAATAATATATTGTTTTTATTCGGATCAATTGCCAGACGTTCACCCATTGAGCGTCCCGGCATATTGCCTCCTACCTTAAAGGGAAGCTTTGTAGTTTGCCACGTATTCCCCTTGTCGGTAGAGCGCATAATTTGCCCGTTTTGTTTATCCCAGGAATTAGTATACGTGCCTGTAGCTATATATACACGATTCGGATCCACAGGGTCGGTGGCTAGTGCATCGACACCATTTTTGTTCCAATTCTCCCAGCCCACAGAATCCGTCAGCGGAATCCAGCTTTCACTCGCAGGATTCCAGCGGTAAGCTCCTCCAATATCTGTACGGGCATAGATCAGATCTTTTTCCGTTTCATTAAAAATAATACCAGGTACAAAACCACCTCCACCGCCTGTAACGACACTTTTCCAAGTATAATCGTCACTTGGAGCAGCATGGGTGGGTGCTATCATGCCTGTCCAGGAAGCACCCGCTACTATAAGCGCCAAACATACAATTCTCAACCTGCTTTTTGCCTTAGTCAATGAATTCAACCTCCTTCTCCGTAATCATTTAAAAATGCAAGTCATTTCGAGCTAAAAGTAAGCAGTCAATTGCGGATTCGTTCCTATCGTTATTATTCCATTCATCAATCAAACAAGCGTTCTCTCAAGCTCACCTCCAGTAATCCAATAGATTTGCAATCTTTTTTGTTAGCGCTTACATCGGTGTCTGCTCAAAAGATTCGTCATCTTTTTCTCATTTCCTTGTGTGAAAAATCAAGATAATGTAATAGTATCTTCTGCTTGATAACTTGTAATAAAAGAGTTGGCTTCCACTTACAGTTGATACCTCTTATAAATTACTAATATGAATTTTTCATATAATGAATTATTTTCTTTAAATTTCATTCGAACGAGGTACCAAAATACTTTGATTTACAGCAAAAAACCGCGCTATGCGCGGTTCGGGCTTCCGTAATGCTATGGCTATTCATTAATAGGTTGAAATTACTGCAAATATTCAAGCGCCAGCGCTAAAAAAATATGTCCTGAGATGAGTAACGCACGCTCATCAAAATCAAAGCGAGGATGGTGGTGAGCAAAATGGGTTCGTTCATCCTCATTACGAGCGCCCACAATAATAAAAGCTCCAGGTCGTTGTTCTAGATAATAGGCAAAATCCTCTGCTCCCATGGCCGGTTTTAAGTCCATAAAAGCATCTACTCCATACAGCCTACTGACTAGCTCACGTACCCGTTCTGTTTCGGCCTCGGCATTCACCAGAGCAGGATAACCATTCAAATAATCAATTTCGTATCCCGCATGATAAGCATCCGTTAGACCTTTTACGATACTACGAATTTCGTTTTCGACTTCCTTGCGTATATCCTTATTAAACGTACGTACGGTCCCTTCAATTTTGGCTTTATCTGCAATTACATTAAAGGCAGTTCCTGCTTGAAATACCCCAATCGTTAACACTGCTGATTCCGTAGGGTCCACTCTGCGACTCACGACCTGTTGTAGTCCGTTCACAATTTGACTTCCAATAACAATGGAATCCACTGTCTGATGCGGTCTGGCGCCATGTCCGCCCTTGCCGTTGATTTCAATTGAAAAGGCATCGGCAGCAGCCATTGCCGGCCCACTCTTTAAGCCGATTTTGCCCAGTGGAATTTCCGAGGAAAGGTGAATACCATATACTGCTTCCACCCCATCCAGACAACCATCCTCAATCATGAATTTGGCTCCGCCAGGCGGTTTTTCTTCGGCATGTTGAAAAATAAACACAAGCTTTCCCTTCAGTGTCTCACGGTGATGGCTTAACACTCGTGCCACTCCTAGCAACGCAGCTGTATGACCATCATGTCCACAAGCATGCATAACACCGGGAACGGTCGATTTATAAGGCGCATCCTTTTCATCCTGAATAGGAAGTGCATCAAAATCAGCACGAAATGCAATCGTTCTACCTGGCTGCCCGCCTTCTAAAAAACCGAGCACACCGTTTCCACCGACATTCGTTCTTACTTCAATACCAAAAGAGCGTAATTGGTCTGCAATAAATGCAGATGTATTCGTTTCCTCAAAAGAAATCTCTGGATGCTGATGCAAATATCTTCTCCACGCAATCAGTTCTTGTTCACCATCTTTTAGTTCCTGAACCCATTTCTCCAGCATATTACCCTCTTTTCCTATTGAATTTATATACTTCTATCCTTATCTTACCATAAATGATTCCAATAAGTTATATATGAATTACCAAATAACTGTATACCTGCGTTTTTACCAATGTCAATGCAAGTTCTAATTGGAACGATCCATGAACAGAAGGCTTGAAATGACAACAAAAAAGCCGACAAAATATTCTCCTCGGCTTTTTTCTGGTGGTTTTCTATTATGAATTTTTCATGTATTGAAAAACTGACTTATATTCCCTCGTACTGGATGTGTTTGCTCCCTATACTCACCATTCGTATAGCTTCCAATGACCTTGCGCCAAAAGGATTGGGCTGGTCTATTCGTGCTCATCTGAGTCACCTTCCATCGCCCATTAAAACGTCCAAACAGCTCATGAGCCGCCCAAGTGCCCACGCCATTGTGTCGATAAGGACGAAGTACAAAGAACTCAGCCATGTAATAGTCAGCTTCTCGATTGCTAGACATTCGGTCAACGAGTGCAAAGCCCACAGGAATATCCTGTCTCCAGATCAAAAAAGGCAGCTTTTGTTCGCCGCTCGTCCAGTATTGATACAAGTCTGGATAAGCCGGGAATGTCCCCTTCTCAGTGACATCAATTCGCAGATAGGCTGTAAAATCGTATAAGTAAAATTGCATGAGCTGGACAATAATGTCCTTCTGCGACTCTGGTACACTCTTTATGGACAGCTTCAATTCTGATTTGATATTATATCCCATACTTTCACCTCTCTTGGCGGTCAGCTTGTTCTTTACTTTGATTACTCCCATCCAGTGCTGTTCAAAATATGCTAAAATACATGTATTATGACCGGACGAGGTGAACCCTATGAACATACAAAAGATCATCGACCGGCGCAAACTGGATGAAAAGTTGCCGGATTTGCCATGGTACGTACAGCAATTTATGGATTACAAGCTTCCCGACCTATCCCCCTCTACTTTGCTGGAATATGTGCGGGATTACGAAGCTTTTTTTTCATGGCTTCGCTCGGAAGGCTTGTCTGCCGGTGAAACGAATGCCCAAGTTACACTGGAAGAATTAGAGACACTCCATATGGATAGCATTACAGGTTTTCGTTTGTTCCTGTCTACCAAACGCGAAGGCTCCAATTCCCGTATCACCATTTCACGTAAGCTATCGTCCTTGCGTTCACTCTTTCATTATTTGAGCCAAATCGCTGAGGATGAAAACTTTTATCCGTTGCTCAAGCGCAATATTATGGCCAAAGTCGAAATTAAGCGCGTACATAAACCCAAGGATACGGCCGCCAAGCTCAAAGGAAAAATACTGGAAGAGGAAGAACTGCTTGAATTTATCGGCTATATTTATGAAGGCTATGGACAAGATTTGGCTGATAACAAGCAAGCCCTATACTCCTATGAATTGAACAAGGAGCGAGATGCCTGTATCGCAAGTCTTATTCTGAACTCGGGACTGCGTGTATCCGAAATCGTCAACTTGAACATGGACGATCTCGATATAAACAATAAATTGCTGTATGTGTACCGTAAAGGAAATAACGATGAAACTTTTAAAACGCCAGTATATTTCCGCGAGCAATCCAAAGATGATCTCGCACTTTATTTATCCTTAAGACATACCCGTTATCGCGCTCCAAAAAAAGAAAAAGCTCTTTTTGTCGCGCGACCCAACGGCAGTGCTGAGGGCAAACGGATGACTAAAAGAGCGATTCAAGCAATGATCATCAAATACGCCAAGCGGTTCGGCAAGCCCTATTTGACCGTTCACAAGCTCCGTCATTCCTTTGCTACTGACTATTATTTACAAAATGATATTTACAAAACCAAGGAACAGCTGGGTCACGCTTCGACAGAAACAACGGAAGTCTATGCCCACCTGACTGACAAAACGATGTCTCAGGCGATCGAACGACGGATAGAGACTCAGACTGACTCCGCTAATTAGTGGCCCTCTCATCCCTGCTCTGTCTGGAATCCCATTTTGTGCCTCTGAATCTGTTCGAGTAGCCAGCAGCCTGCCGGTTCGCTGGCATCGGCAGGAAATATTTGCACCGTTTTTTCATCTGAGTAGTAGTCCTGAGCCCAATCCATGTGGTACTCCCAAACTACTACTCCCTGTACATTTGTCAGTTCCTGAACAAGCTGCGCATCCGATTGTTCCCGCACCATGATCAGCTTCGGATATTTTTCCTGCTTGAAACCTTCCAGCAACACACAGTCATAGGCCTGAAAATGCCGGATGAGTCCGATCACAGGCCGACTATGTTCCTCTAAAATGGCAGTTCTTCCTGCCGAAACAATCGCTACGCCTTCGGCACCCGCCTGTCGGTGCTTGTACGTATCTGTCCCCTCATGATCCATCTCAAATTCATGACCATCATGCTTGATCACAGCTACACGCAGTCCTGACTGCTGCGCATAACGAATCAAACCTCCGAGGAAGGTTGTTTTTCCTGTATTTTTGAATCCGACGATTTGACATACAAATGGATATTTCGTTTTCACGTCACCTGTCCGCCTTGAAGCACCAGTACGTGCACCTCTTCACCTTCGTGCAAGCCTTCTGTTGTGGGAGGAACTACGATCAGACAATCGCTGTCCTTAATCGTAACCATAGCACTGGATTCATCTACTCGCGCAGGAATCGCATATACTTGCCCACTACGTATCTCCAGAGAACTGCGTACAAAGCGGGTATAGTTGTTTACCTTCGTATAATCTGCTCCTAGCTTCGCCGTCCAGGTTTGCAAATACGGATGTGCCGAAGATAACATCATTTGAATAGTTGGTCGTACAAACAGCTCACAGCCTACAAAGCATGCACCGGGATTGCCAGAGAGCGCAAATAACAGCTTACCGTCTATCACTGCGGCTGTGGTTACACTACCTGGACGCATCGTAACCTTGTTGAACAGCATATTCACATCTTTCTGTCGTACGAGGTCACCCATAATATCAAAATCACCCACCGACACTCCACCACTCGTAACCACAATATCATAGGCAGCTATCGCTTCTCGGACAGAAGCACGAGCAAGGTTCAAATCATCATGAATGGCTTGCAGAATGAACGGCTCTCCTCCTGCCTCTCTAATTTGAGAAGCCAGCATATATGTATTACTGTTTCGAATTTTCCCCGGTTGTAACGGCTCATCCACTGCGAGCAATTCTGATCCAGTGGAAAAGACAGCCACCCTCGGCTTCTTGTAAACAGGCACCCGATGTACACCAAAAGTAGCCAGTACCGAGACATGCCCCGCTCCCACGCAAGTTCCCTTACTGAGCAAAAGCTGACCTTCCTTAATCTCATGACCAATTTGTGTCACATTTTTGCCAACTTCCATACGCTTCTTCAAGCCAACATATGTCTGTCCATTTTCCTCACGCAGCTGTGTCGCCTCCAGCATCACCACCGTGTCCGCTCCTTCAGGTAGTTGTGCTCCTGTCATGATGCGGACTGCCATTCCCGTCTCCACCCGCTTGTCCGATACGGTGCCACAAGGAATTTCATCAATCACGTGTAGCCAGATTTCCTGACCGGTCGAACAGACTTCAGTGTCCGAGGCAAGGATCGCATAGCCGTCCATACCAGAACGACGAAAGCGGGGATACGGATGTGGCGCAGTCAAATCCATCGCCAGATAGCGACCATGTGCTTGCTCGAGCCCTACGTCCTCCCTTTCACCCTGTTGAACATAGCTAGCTATCCTGCTTTGTGCTTCTTCCACCTTAACTGCTTTACGTTGGAATTTTTCTGTGTTTAATGGCGTCTGTTTCATGTTCTCACTCCGTTCTTCTAAAATACCCTCTTTCTGTTATAACGCTAAAACCGTTATCTGGCAAATCCGAACGGTGTTTATTGGATACTGCAAGTCTCTATCCGCCAAAAAACAGCCTGAATATCACATCGCGGCTGTTTTTGGTATATTTTGGTTTTTTTGTTTTGCATGTCATTACGTCAGTTTTCTACGTATATTAGGTTATATTATTTTTACCGAAATAGATTGAATCTATTGAAACCTCATACAACGAGGACATTTGCTGCGCTCGAGCTATTGTTAAATCCGATGAATCTTCCTCTATATGTTTTAATTCATTCATTGACATACCAAGTATATTGCAAGCTATTAACTCACTATAACCTGAAGCGAGTCGTGCCATCTTTATTGTATAAAAGCTAGTGCAAGTTACATCTTCATTTTTATCTGCAACCATCCAATCAACTCCACAATATAATTGATAAAAAAGTAATTTACCTGTATACTCTGAACGAAACACTTTTCCCCTGTTAGGAGCAAGTAAGGTGCAAAAACTTACTCGGGGGAAATGCCTTTTGAAAGAGGAGCTCAAATCTCATGGACGCACTCAATCATGGCTCGCCCGACGAACTGGATATTCGCGGCAACAAATATCCAACTGGATCGCGGGACGTGACAAAATGTCATTCGAGGCGGCAGTCCTCATTTCTAGGATATTGGAGTGTAAAGCTGAGGACTTATATGAGTGGGAACTTGCCTGACAAACAGGCATTTCCTTCGGGCCGTTTGTACATGCCGGCATTTACATTATATATCCCGCTTTCACCCTCCTTTTCTTATATGTAGATTGTTTTCATCTTAATTTAAAAGATTGTTATTTTTTTCATAATCAAATTTTATCACATAGAAAATGATTAAAAACGGGAAATATGTCGAATTAAATCGAACCCGTCCGGCTTATCCTAGTCTAACTGATTATTGACTTATTCATTTAAATCTGGTAACAAAAATGACCCCTGAATTTTCATGGGTCATTTCCACAATTTTTTAAGTGCTTTAAGTTTATTATGAGACATCGAGCAAGTGAAGTCTGATCCTTCGAATCGTACCAAACCTCCAAATGCGTTAGACTCAATCTCACAAACCAATTCTAGGTTTATCAGGGTGTCTTTATAAGCAGGATATAGATACGGAAAAGCCTCCCTGCAAGCTTGTGCGGTTAGCCCGATTGAATAAGAGCGATCTCCAGAGTGAAAACGCGGGACATAATAATTTTTTTTTGGTTCCCACATATCCACACTAAGCATATTCCCTACTTTAAAAAAACCGCTCACTGCCGCTTTACCCACTACCTTAATTTCCGATCCGAAAATATAACGAATTTCTCTATCGGCATTCATTGCATTCTCATATATTTGTTTCCATCGAGATAAATTTGCTGAATTTATACTTTCTTTAATGTCTTGATTTTTAAAAACAACCTGCCCCCCTCCATAATCTCCCGTAACGATCTTGTCCACTTGTGTGATGTTAACCAAATTAGATCCGTCCAAATTGCAAAAAGTGGGTAAGCCTACGGAACATTCATGGAGGGTGGTGGGAACTGTAAATCTTCCATGAGAAGTATGAAAAAGCGGGATGTGATAATTGCTTTTGGGCTTCCACAATTCAATCGCAACTAGGTGATTCTCACAAAAAAAAGAGCAATCTCCAAGTGAATTGTCATCAAGCAATGGAGTAGCTAGGATTCGCTTTCCCTCTTCCATTAAATTCAGTTCTTTTCTGTTTTCTTCAGCTCAGCTGGTACAGGTTTAGCGCCAAAAATTGTTTTTTCTTTTTTGGTAGACTCGTTAGCGTAATTACCAAGGCTTATACTTAAAGCTCTCGCCAATTTCTTATCCATTTTCGCTCACCTCCTTTCCATAAAGGAAGAATACTGAATGCTTGTATAATTAAAGATAAACATATTATGTGAGATTGTATAAAAAAATTTAATATGCAAACCAAAATACATATCGTTTTATAATATTTGTGATGTTTGGTCTTGTTAATATAGATAAAATGATTGGGAGCATATACTACAAACATTAATAATGAACAAGCGTTAATTATCAAAATCGTTGATAAACTTAAAGAGACGAAAGGTATAGTTACACATATGGCCGTTGTAAAACAGACACAAAGGGTAAGGTTGCTGAAGTGTACCCCTCCTGAAAATCTCCTTACAAACATGATTGTAGCCAGGGCTAGTAATGCCCCAAAAAAATGTCCTGTTATCCAGGCCATAACTGCGACCATTAGTACTGCCGAAATTTCGGTAATTTTCACACCAATCGCATACTCCATCACTTCTACACTTGTAGGTCCATCAGGATCAGCTTTCTTTATTTCTGATGCGATGTGCCTCGATAGCGTTTCTAGCATCCTCGTAATCTCCTTTCTCTGATAAGAAGTACGAAATTCCAAAAGTCAGCAATGAGATGGAAAGTAGTCCTATCGTATTGGAGTTATAGAGCATATACAAAGTAACAAGAATCGTGACAAATGATATTAAGGAGCCTATAATGAACATTTTATTAAGGGGTGATAGGTAATTTTCACCTTTCAAAAAATCATGTGGGGGCTGAATGATAAATGAGAAACCAAAGTTGTATTTCCCCATGACAAAAGAAATAAAGTACGCAGTAAAAATAGAAGCTAGCTGTATAACGTAAATGGAAGAGCCAGCTGTATCACTTATAACACCCGGTTGTGCTACTCCGAAAAAGTTTGCAAAGATATATACAAATAGCTGTAGATTAATGTAAGCTGTAAGACCGGAACCAGCAGAAAAAGCCGCAAGATATGTTTTGATTCCTAAACCAAATCTTAAAAAGAGAACCATTAATAAATACTGGAGCGGAAAATCAAATTTAGGCATGCCTATAACTTCTCTCATGAGAAAGGAAAACAAGGCTATGCCCATTGCATAGAAAATTATTTTTCTTCGATTTTCCCACACGGGAAGCATATAAAGCTTCAAGACCAAAGTAACTGCCGCTAAAGCATCGAAAAAACCAAGTATAATATATAAGAAAGCAGATAACACAGTTACATCATCCTCCTATTTCGCCTGATGTAATTGTATATTTTACTAATAGATGTGGCAATGAAATAATCTAGTAAACTGGAATTTTTTGTATGACTATAAGATGAAATTTTCTTCCCCTGGCTTTCTTTTTCAAACTCGACATCCATTCGTGGTAATAAAAAAAGTCACCCCAAGTGAGCGACGTTGCTTTTGCCAATGTATTATGTTGGTTTTTTTTCGATATCAAGGTTATAATCTACTTAATTTGGGGTGGAGGGATTATTGTGGCTTTAAGTGACAATTTCAAAAAATTACGTATAAAATATCATTTGACTCAACAAGAGCTTGCTGAGATCGCTGGGGTTACCAATAAAGCAATTTCAGCTTGGGAGAGCGGACTTTCTGAACCACGGATGGGTGCTATAGAAAAGATAGCTCGTCATCTCCATATCAAAAAAAGCAGTATCATTGAAGAAGATGGCATTGAGCACATAAGCCCTGATCGCAGGTCAAAGTAGACGGCAATAAAATCGAAGTGAGGGAGCATCCATTCAATTTACATTAGTAAATGTTAAACAACAAAAAAAGGAACTGTGCAAGACAGTTCCACAGTTCCGCAAACAACTTTAGAAGAAAATAAAATATTACCCATCATCGTCGACTTCGCCGGCTAATTTTACCTGAGCCGCTGCGTGTTTTAGGCTTACTATAAGATTTGCGCGGTGAATCAAATATGCTGGAACCACCGCTGCTGCCTCGGTCACGTGAAATCGAGCCTCTGCTCGGTGAACTGCTGGAGCCTCGATCGAATAGACTTCCGCTTGATCCAACGCTGGAATCCGAATTTTTTCCTCTACGGGTAACTGAACCTTTTCGTTCCACCGTTATCGGCGGGATCGCTTTTTTCTCCTGTGCTGTTGGAGCACGATATTGCCCTTGTGAAGGTCGGTATACATCTCTGCTCGAATAACCTCGATAGGAGCCAGACCCCCGCAATGAATCGAACAGAGCATCCAGCACAGTTGCAGTTAAGTATCCTTTTAGAAAGCTGGAACTGTAATTTTGCTCGACATACTTTTTACTGTCGATTTCAATGAGTGTATCTTCCTTCTTAGCTGGATCTTGCTGCAAATGGTACCATTCATCGCTGTATACCAGAAACATCCGCTCATTGCTCTGAGGCGATATTTGTTCCGGTGTACGCTGTTCTTTCAATTCCTCCGCTACTTCGGGAACCGTTTTGCCTGCCGCCCGATATACGTACGAGGTCGAGTTTCCGCTACCACTAACGGATTCCAGCGGATACGTATCTTTCACATTTGGCGCCCCGCAGCCGCTTAGCACGGATACGAACAAGCTCAGCGCCACAATGACCTTTAATGCATATTGCCAGGTGCGTTTGCCCATGTGTAACCCTCTCCTAGCTAGCCCGAATAACCTTGACGTCTCCGGTAATCACTTCTTCTCCTTCATAAAGCATAAAGCGACCGTCCTGCCACTCTACCCGCAGTAGATGGTAATCATCAGACTGGTACTGCCAAACATGTTGCTCTCCCCCCTGCCGGAAAGGAGCACGGCCCATAACGGTAACATGCCCAAAATACTGTTCTTCCAAATGATACGTTGTATCATCCAGTTCTAAAATGGTCGGTACTTCCTCCGGGTTGTCTAGTCTGCCATCGATGGCCTGATATAGTCCGAATTGGAGTGTTTCCCGTTCCTCAATATGAAGATAACTCACTTGATTACCATCCTGAAGCGTCAAAACAACGGCATTCCGAGCACGATTATGTACACGACCTACCACTTCATAGGTGACAAGCGACACTTCACAAATATCACCAGGATTTAAGTGAAGCATGCTTTTTTCCGCTTTCGGCGGTTCAGGCTTGGCAAATAGATTTGAAATTCGTTTCCATACACTCATGGTCATATTCCCTCCTTACTTTGCCTAGAAGCATGCTGTAATGATCAAGGCACCCACCAAATGCAGCGCTCCTGAGAACAAGCCGAAACCAATTTTACCTTCTTGGGTACCTTTATCCAAATCAAACTGTGCCCAATACCGCAACAGCAGACGCACAATCACTTCCAAAACAAGCAAGATGATAAAGGCAATCACAGAATACACAAGCGCTTCGAGCAAATTATTAGCTGTAGCAATTGAACCCGATAAAATGTATCCTTGTGCAATCAGCTTCATAATCATCCGGACTGTTACAGCCATATTTCCGGCTTTTACTTCGGCAAAATCCTTATACTTTGTAAATAAAGAATCGACATACATTAATACGAACAGCAAAATAGCACCTGCGCCCGTCCATACCAGCATCGCTTTCATCGTTTCTAAAAAATGCATTTGCTACCATCCTCCACATCTTCTTGACTACATATATTGATTTACGCCCCCAGGCAGGGAAAAGCGAAGGAGATAACGTTTCTCCTTCGCTTACTGAGCCATCACACTAGCGGCAATGCTTAAAAGTTCTTATTTATTTTCGTATTGTTTCAGCAAAGCAGCAAGTTCGTCGTCCACAGCACTTTTCTTATCCAGCTCTTTGAACTCTTCATCCAGCGATTTTTCCTTGGAAGCCATTTCGTTGCTCGCTTCAGCACGTGCTTCTGCTTGCAGCATTTTTTCCTCCATACGCTTTAATCCAGCAGTTGCCGTATCCGAGCTAAAACCATTCATCGCTTTGTTAATTTCGGTTTGCGCTTTAGCTGCATTATAACGGGCAACCAGTGTCTCGCGCTTGTTTTTCATTTCAGTCAGCTGTCTGCGCATTTCATCCAGCTTACCACGCAGGTTGTCAGCTGCAGCTTTGTTTTGCTCATAACCAGCTTGGAACTCGTTCATTTTTTGTTCGGCAGATTTCTTTTCTTCCAGCGCACGACGAGCAAGATCCACATTTTGTGCTTTTGCAGCCGTATGAGCCTGTTCTTCGCGTTTTTTCACCAAAGCTGCCTGTTCTTCGTATTGCTGTTTAAATCTCTTTTCAATAGCAATTTGAGCGGCTACCGCTTTCTCTGCGTCTTCCAGATCCTCTTGCATATCACGAATGTATTGATCCGTCATTTTAACTGGATCTTCTGCCTTGTCGATAATGGCGTTAATGTTAGACATCGTAAGATCTCTTAATCGTTTGAAAATAGACATGTGAAGTTCCTCCTAGAATTGAATGCTTAAATTTTAAGCTCTGTACACATGTTTACGCAAGCTTTGCAAAGAGGTTTCAGAAATATCTAAAAACCGCGTAGATAAGGCTCTGGAATATCCGCCTGTACTTTTAGCGCCCGTGATGCATGCAGCGCCCAATAGGGATCACGCAGCATGGCACGCCCTATGGCTACCAGATCAGCTTCATTGTGCTGAACGACTCGGCGGGCATCCTCATAATCATCCAATAAGCCGACAGCAATGACAGGCACATTCAGTTTCTCACGGATGGTATGAGCCAAATCCACCTGATAACCAGCACGCGCAGACGGACCTCCGCTGGAACCAATCGGACCCTCACCACCAGAAGAAATATGGAAAATGTCTACACCCGCATCACGATATCGTTCCCCTATGGCTGCTATGTATTCAACATCATATCCGTCTTGGACATATTCTTTGGCAGATATCCGCATTAGCACAGGCATATCAGCAGGAAGTACCTCTTTAACAGCACGTATCACCTCAACACCAAACAGTGATAAATCCTGCCCATACTCATCTTCTCGGGTATTGGTTAAAGGAGAATGGAATTGATGGATTAGATAGCCGTGAGCGCCATGAATCTCTACCGTGTCAAAACCAGCTTCTACCGCCCGGCGCGCCCCCTCTTTGTAGGCTTGAACCAGTTCCTTGACTTCTGCTCGCGTCAAAGCGTGCGGCTCTTTAAATCGTTCACTAAAGGGGATCGAGGACGGGCCTACAGGTGGCTCAGCATCTTCAGCCTTGCGTCCGGCATGGCCTAATTGAATGGCAATTTTGGCACCATACTTGTGGACTTCCTCTACCATTTTACGATATGCAGGAATATGTTCATCACTCCAAATGCCCAAATCACGATCCGTAATGCGCCCATCCGGATGAACCGCTGTCATTTCCACAATTATGAGTCCAGTCCCTCCTACCGCGCGACTCACATAATGGACATAATGCCAATCCGTCGGTTTGCCGTCCTTGGCCTCCACGCTGTATTGGCACATTGGGGGCATGACAATCCGATTTCTTAAAGAAAGCCCCTTTAATTGATAAGGAGTAAACAAGTCGGTCACTTTTATCCATCCTTCCCTCAATTCCAAGTCTGTAGCATTATGAATAGCATCCCCATTATACACCAGCTGTCACGGTATACCGAATCCTTTGTAAGGCTAAAACTTACGAAAATGCTCCAGTTTTCGTTCATGTTTAAGAGAATATGCGCGTTTACTTCGTCATCTTCACGGATATCCGCTTCATGATGTGCTTCTCTTCAGTCGTGTAGGACTTCACTCAATCACCAGCATAATTTTAATAGGACAGGTACATAATAGCTGAGAGCACCACTAGGTACCACTGCACGGAAAGGGGGAATACAAATGCGGTACAGGGGAGTGTTGCCATGTTTAGCACTGTTACTAGCATTTTCAAGTTTTCCCGTTCACGCTGACACGCCTCCCAACATCGGAACGCCCCATCCCAAGGAAGCTGCTGTCGCTACTTCGGTATATCAAAGTAAAGATCGAGCTACTCCAACATTAGCGATGCTACGAAAAAAGCATGCGGACATTTTTAAAATGTGCGGCCCGCACACCCGCCAAATTGCCTTAACCTTTGATGATGTGCCCGATTCAAGGTATACGCCGCAGGTTTTGGACGTATTACACGCAAACGGTATTAAAGCTACGTTTTTTATCGTCGGCCATCGTGCGGAAAAGCATCCGGGGATCATACGCCGCATCATCCGCGAGGGTCATGCTATAGGAAACCATTCCTATACTCATCCGGATTTCAGGAAGGCCACACCAGAACGCTTTCGCCACCAGATTACAAAAACAGAACGCATTTTAGAAGCCAGCGCAGGTTTTCGGCCCAGATTGATACGACCACCCTATGGTGAAATCACGGAGCCTCAAATTCAGTGGGCGCGTCGTCATGGGTACATGATCGTCAATTGGAATGTGGACTCTCTAGACTGGAAGGGATTAAGCAAAACACAGATTCAGCGTAACGTGATCCCGGCTACCAGACCTGGCTCCATTATTTTAATGCATGCAGGTGGAGGTCAAAGTTCCAACTTGCAAGGTACTGTCCAAGCTTTGCCGGGTCTAATCCACTCTTTAAAAGCTAAGGGCTACAAGTTTGTCACAGTCCCCCGGCTACTTCACACATCGGAACGAAAATAACAGTATGTCTAAGCCTCGTATATACCAACAACGTAAAAAGGCTGCCTTGACGAGCAGAATGCTTCTGCTTGTAAGACAGCCTTTTTTAGCGATAAACGACCGTACTGATAAGAAGTCGTCCCAGTTATATGTTGTGTGCTATAATATTAAGTTTACATAATATATATTATGTTTAATGAAATCAAATATATGCACAATGCTATTTATCAATAACGTACAGTTTCACATTTTGGAAGCCGAAGTCGTTCACGAATGATTTGTTGCCAGGGATAAAGATATCAATCCGCTTTCCGGTAATAGCGCTGCCCTGATCACGGGCAACGGCTACAAAAGAATGGTCTGGCAAGCCGGGATGGGAATAGCCTGTAACTAGCACCTTTGTTCCCATAGGAATGACTTTCGGGTCTACTGCAATTGTACCCAGTTTAAGCGGATTACCGTAGTAATCGACTGCACCCCATTTGCCATTTTCATCAGCTGCGGCTGAATATGCTGTTGCTTTAACATCAACAACTTTACTGTAATTGAATGTTTTGCCCCATGCTTCAATTGTTGGCCTCTCATTCGCTGGTGCTTTCTCCGTAAGAAGCTGTGGTTTCGAATCCGAAGCCGCCTTCACACTTTTTTCGTCTGGCATTTTAATTTGTAGACCTGCATATATGTTGTTGGACGCAATATCCGGGTTAGCCTTCGTCAAGTCATCTACCGATACCCCATAACGTTGAGCAAGCAAAAAGAAAGTATCGCCTTCTTTGGCAGTATGAAGCGAAGCAGCATTTGCTACTCCAGCTGTCTGTGCCAATCCTGCAATCGCTGCGGCAAGCACCGCAAATTTCATGGTTTTTCCAATATGTTTTAAGTGTTTCAAAGATATGTACCTCCTCTGTTATGCCTGCGAAGTTAGCTGTCGGATTCGGACTCAGGAGAAGCCCTATGCTTGTGCAATTCACCCCTAGGCATATTCCACAACATCTATATGACGCATTGGAATAATTGCCGTTGTTACGTCCCCCGCACTTCCCATGGTTTGAGCCCAGCACCTGAGTAATTGTTATCATTGCTGCTGCCCCGGTAAGTTTTGGCTTACTGCATAATATCACAATTTTGTAACCTTATCTGCATGAAAATGTTGGGAATCTTGAACATCATACTATATCCATTACAATTTTGTCATCAAAAATCGGTTTTTTGTTACGAAAATATGGAGATATGGTGACAAAAGGAGAAAAGCCCTCCGTGAAATATCATCACGAGAGGGCTTTGTCAATAATTCATAAAAGCATTTTCTTACAGCACTTTAGCCAGAAAATCACGGGTACGATCATGGCTTGGAGTTCCGAAAACTTGCTCCGGCGTACCTTGCTCTATAATTTGACCGTTGTCCATAAAGATGATTCGGTCTCCTACCTCACGAGCAAAGCCCATTTCATGCGTCACGATCACCATCGTCATGCCGCCTTCAGCGAGCTTCTTCATCACATCCAGAACCTCTCCAACCATTTCAGGGTCCAGGGCAGAGGTAGGTTCATCAAACAGCATTACGTGCGGCTGCATGGCGAGAGCACGTGCTATCGCTATACGTTGCTTTTGACCGCCAGATAACTGGTTCGGGTAGGTATTCTTCTTATCCTCAAGACCCACGGTCCGCAGGAGCTCCAACGCAATTTTCTCCGCTTCTTTCCCCGATTGCTTCTTCACCTGCGTTGGTGCAAGCGTCAGATTCTGCAGTATTGTTTTATGCGGAAACAGATTAAAATGTTGGAAAACCATCCCCATCTTCTCCCGAGTCGCATTAATATTATGACCACGGGCCGTAATCGGCTCACCCTCAAACAAGATTTCCCCTTCTGTTGGCTGTTCCAACAGATTCATACAACGCAAAAACGTACTTTTCCCCGAACCACTCGGGCCGATAATGACGACTACTTCACCTTTGGCGATATCTATATCAATGCCTTTTAAAATTTCATTCTTACCGAATGATTTACGCAGTTGTTTAACGGTGATCACTGGCTCTCAACTTCCTTTCCCATAAACCCAACAGCTTAGATAAGCTGAATGTCATTACAAAATAAATAGCGGCTGCGATTACGAATGGACTTAAGCCTTCGTAGGTAATATTCTTAATGACCTGGGCTTGATACATAATGTCCACCATCCCAATGGTCGAAATAATAGAAGATTCTTTAATGATCGTAATGAACTCATTACCAATAGCAGGCAATATAGATTTAAATGCTTGCGGTAAAATAACGTGACGCATCGCTTTGCCTCGTCCCATCCCGAGCGAGCGGGCAGCTTCCATCTGTCCACGGTCTACGGCCTGAATACCAGCACGGAAAATTTCAGCCAAATATGCCGAACTATTCAGAGACAAAGTAATTATACCGGACTGGAGTGGCGTAAAATTAACACCTAACGTCAAAGCAACTCCGTAATGAATGATCATAAGCTGCACCAGCATAGGTGTGCCGCGCAGTATCTCTACATATGCGGTACCTAGCCACTCGATAATACGAATACCACTCATCCGTAGCAAGGATATGATCAGGCCAATAATGAATCCGAACAGTACTCCGAGCGCAGACAGCAATAGAGTGTAGCCGATACCCGTAGCGTAGAAACTGCGATATTTCAAAAATATATCTACAATGCTATTCGAAGAAACCTGTCTGTCAGCAGACAGTGCACTCGCTTCTGTAGAAAATTTCTCGATCGATCCGTCCGCTTTCAGGCGAGCCAACGTTTTATTTACTGAAGCAAGCAATTCCGCATTTCCTTTACGGATGCCTACAGCAGTTTCTGCTCCTTCATCTTCAGGTACTGCTTTGGCAAGTGTTACGGTACCGTCTAGCGTGTATCCTTTAGCAACGGTATCTTCGATTACAACCGCGTTGATACGCTTGGTCCGAAGCTGGAGTACCAGATCGGATATTTTATCCAATGAGGTTACAGAAGCATTAGGCACTTTTTGCGCAATTTCTTCCTGGATACTCCCCTTCTGCGCACCGAGCTTCTCTCCTTTTAGAGCAGCCATCGTTGAATATTTGTCTTTGTCCTCTGGACGTACCATAATGACTTGCTTGGAACGATAGTATACATCCGAAAAATCAATGCTCTTTCTGCGTTCATCCGTCGGTGTCATACCAGACAGCACCAAGTCTACGCGACCACTTTGCAGAGCAGGCAGCAAAGAGTCAAAACTCATGTCCTCTGGGACCATCTCTGCATCCAGATCCTTGGCGATTTCCTTGGCGATTTCAACATCAAACCCGACAATGGTATCCTGACCGTTAATAACTTTGTGAAACTCATACGGCGGGAAGTCAGCACTCATACCCACTACAAGTTTTTTCTGTGGCTTTCCTTCCGATCCGTATGCAGTGAGCATAGGAAGACCAGCCAACAGCAAGATAACCGCCGTCAAAACCAGGGCGGTAAAACGATATGCCTTTTTCAATCTTTTTTTCTCTCCTTAAATTCTTTATAATAAATAAGATTGTGTCATTATAAATGAATATGCATGATTATGCAATGAATGTTATAGTACAATTTTAGTATATCTATCGCAGTACCTACATTACAGCATATATAAAGGAGTTTTCAGCATGAATTTTAAACAGACCATTCAACACACCATTGAACAGCATGCCGAGCGGTTTAAGGACATTTCGTTGTATATAGGCGCAAACCCTGAACTTGGAAACGAGGAATTCCTGGCCTCTGCCCGTCTAAAAGAAGAACTTGCCTTTCACGGTTTTGAAGTTCAGGCACCCATATTGGGTATAGAAACGGCCTTTATTGCTACTTACAAAGCAGTCAAGCCTGGACCAGTTGTTGCTTTTCTGGCAGAATATGACGCGCTGAAAGGTTTAGGGCACGCCTGTGGACACCATTTGATATGCATGATGAGTACAGGCGCTGCCGTCGGTCTCAAATCGATCATCGACGAGACTGGTGGAGAAGTACGTGTATACGGCACACCTGCCGAAGAAACACGCGGTGCAAAAGTTCCGATGGCGGCGGCTGGATTGTTTGATGATTGCGACATAGCCATGATGACACATCCCTTCGATCGCTACGAAAAATCAGGAAAATCGCTGGCGATTGATGCTGTACAGTTCGAATTTTTTGGTCAATCCGCTCACGCTGCGGCCAGTCCGCACGAAGGGATTAATGCTTTGGACGCTGTGATTCAAACGTTTAATGGGATCAACGCATTTCGGCAACAGGTGAAAAGTACAGTGCGTATCCATGGCATCATTAATCAGGGTGGGCAGGCTGCCAATATTATTCCTGATTACGCCTCAGCTCAATTTTACGTGAGAGCCGCGACACGCCAAGAACTGAACCCGCTTACCCGTCGTGTTATTCAAATTGCTGAAGGAGCTGCTTTACAAGCCGGGTGTCGTTTGGAAACCTCCAATTATGAGACTTCTTATGATGAAATGGTGACTAACGGTGTACTCTCCGACACCTTTACTGCAAATTTGGTGCAGGCTGGTATTGCGCAAGAAGATATTACGGAAGGCGAAGATCATGGCTCTATGGATATCGGAAATGTATCACTTCATTGCCCTGCGATCCATCCGTACATTCAAGTTATTGACGAGAAGCATGCCTTGCATACACCAGAATTCCGCGATTTGGCGATGCAGGACCGCGCAATGGAAGGAATGCTCTTGGCCGCGAGGACCTTGGCATGGACAGCTTGCGATGTAATCACAAGTTCTGAGCTGCTGGCACAGATTAAAGAAGAATTCGCTCTACTGAATAGCAAAAGCTAAAATCGGAAATGCCGTCTTCTTGGAGAAAGGAGTGCCTTTATGAATAGTATGAGTAGCTTTTGGACGTTGTTTATTGTGGTTGACCTCATCATTTTTTGGTTTATATTCCGAGCAATACGCAGGAATCGTGGAAACAGAAGCACGCGCCGCCGGAATGCATTTTTCCTTAGTTCCCCGTCTCCTTCGTCACTCACGCAAGAGCGTCATCCAGAAATTACGGAGCTGAAGGAGCTGCTGGAGCGATCCATTCCAGCCTCCTATGCTCACAACGTAAAGCAACGTGTCATGGAAGCCCACCCTAATCTGACGGAACAAGAATATGACTGGCGCTGGCATGAGCTAAAACGATACTTCATGCTATGCGCGATTATGAATCGAGTGCCTATGTTCAGTAGTGATGTGGATGAAATATGGCACGAAATGTTAATGTTTACGCGCGAATACCAGCAGTTCTCGGAAGCTTTTTTTGGTCGTATGCTTCACCATGCTCCCCATTCGGGCGGCTCTCAGCCGATGCCAGAGGAGCGGGCGTGGTTTGACTGGTTGTATGTGGAATGCTTTGGCTGGAATCGCTATAGCGCCAGTTTGTGGGGAACTTTTTTTAATCATCCATTACCGAATGATGAGCTTTCACACTATTACAACCTGACAGCTTCAGCGCAGCCAGTAGGTGACCGATGGAATATAAGTGAAAATATAGGCATTTCAAAGCAGACACAACAAGCGATTCATAAGATAGTCCAACACCTCCGTGAGCGGGTAAATAAAGCTGTAAATGATCCTGAGGGCAAGCAGCTCCCCAAGATCAACTATTTGCAGGTTGACTATTTGCTACTGGCTGTTGTGTGGTATTCATGGTATCGGCCTGATGAATTTGCCATACACATGCACCCAGACTCTACAAGCAGTGCCGCCCTAGCCAGCTCATCCGGCTGTAGCTCTGCAAGCGGCTGCTCAAACTGGGATACACACCACTCGCACCATCATTCCTCCCATGACAGTTCTCATGGTGGAGGCTCTTCTCACCACGATTCAGGCGATTCTGGGAGTCATTCCTCTTGTAGCAGCGGATCTTCATGTGGAAGCAGTTGTGGTGGCGGGGGCGACTGACCGCAGCAAAAAAGGGAATTCCTCAGCCAGACACTGGCTAAAGGGATTCCCTTTTTTATTAGCACAAATATGGTATCCTACTCTGTTCCATCAATCTTTGCTAGCGAACGGTAAATATCCATATAAGCCTCGGCCGATACATCCCAACTGTACTCTCCTGCAAAGGCTGTCTGTGTAAGCTTGTTCCAATGCTCAGGTTGGCGATAGTAATCAACAGCACGACGAATGGTGTGCAGCATGTCATGTGCATTATAGTTCGTGAAACTAAAACCGTTACCTTCACCTGTGGATTCATTGTAAGCCTGTACAGTATCGTTCAGCCCTCCAGTTTCTCGCACTATAGGGATACTTCCATAACGAAGCGCCAGCAGTTGACTAATCCCACAAGGCTCAAACCTCGATGGCATAAGATACATGTCACTTGCCGCATATATTTTTCGTGACAGTGGCTCGCTAAAAGTAAGCTGCGCCGACATTTTCAGAGGATACCGTCCCGCTGCTTCCTGGAACCAGTGCTCAAAAGCCGGGTCCCCTGTTCCCAGCACGACAAACTGAATATCGTCATAATACAAGATTTCGTCAAGCACTCTCGTAACCAGATCTAGCCCCTTCATATCCACAAGTCTAGTTACCATTGCTATCATAGGTACGTCCGGACGCACCGGCAGACCTAGCTCCTTTTGCAAGGCAATTTTATTTTCCTTTTTCTTTGCCAGACTTGTGCGGTACTTTGTATAAATACGGTTGTCTGTGGCAGGATTGTAGCTTTGGGTATCAATTCCATTCACAATCCCCGTTAAGCGTCCCTGCTCTCCTAATTTACGAAGTAAACCCTCCATTCCGTATCCGTAAAATTCAGTTTGAATCTCCTCTGCATAGGTTGGACTCACGGTCGTGACATGATCGGAGTAAGTAAGCCCACCTTTCATAAAATTCAGTCTTCCATAATATTCCACACCTTCGGAAGTAAAATAGCTTCCATCCAAGTTAAGCAGCTCCGTTAAGACCTCATATGGAAAATCACCCTGATACAACAGATTATGTATCGTAAACACCGTGCGAATATCGTTGTAAAAGGGCAAATGTCGATAATCGGCATTCAGAAGCAGCGGAACCATTGCCGTATGCCAGTCATGACAATGCACAATATCCGGCCGAAAATTCAGTTCAGGCAGCACTTCCAAAATCGCCCGGTTAAAGAAGGAGAAGCGTTCGCCATCATCCATGTAACCGTAAATACCGTCACGACCGAAGTAATATTCATTATCTATAAAATAAACCCTGATCCCGTCCAACGTCAGCTCCTCTACTCCACAATACTGATCACGCCAGCCTACAGCTACATGCTTGACCGTTACCGGACGCAGAGACTTCTTATAGGTATCGGGAATGCCCGCATATTTAGGTAAGATGATTCGGACGTCGCATCCTGCCTGATGAAGTGCCTTTGGCAGTGCGCCAATAACATCAGCCAACCCGCCTGTTTTAATAAATGGATGTGCTTCTGCTGCCGCAAACAAAATGTTCATATGTGCTTCCTCCTTATGTGGTTAATCTACTTTTTTAGACCTACGTGGTGGTGTTTTCTTGAGTATAACGATGCCTAGGGGTGGAATCGTCACTTCCAAGCTGTGAAGCTGGCCGTGGTAAGGGATTTTGGAAGTACGTATCACCCCAGAGTTAAGCTGACCACTCCCCCCAAAGTCCTTATGATCGCTGTTCAGTAATTCCATATAGCTTCCTGCCTTTTGCAACCCAATTCGATAATTTTCTCTTGGCACAGGTTGGAAATTAATGAGGACAACCAGCGTATCTCCTGCTTTTTTGCCTTTACGTAAATACGTAATCACACTCTGTCCGCGGTCTTCAGCTTCAATCCATTGATAGCCGTCCCACGAATGGTCCAATTCCCATAGTGCCTTCTCCTGAAGATATAAATGATTCAGTGCTTTCGAATATGCGTGCAGAGACCGATGACTGTCATAGTCCAGCAAAAACCAGTCAAGCTGATCCTCATCCTTCCACTCAATAAATTGACCAAATTCCCCTCCCATGAATAAAAGCTTTTTACCTGGTGAGGTCATTTGGTAGCCAAGAAGTGCCCGTAGTCCGGCAAATTTTTGTTCATAGGTGCCCGGCATTTTATCAAGCAGCGACTTTTTACCATGCACAACCTCATCATGTGACAATGGCAGTGTAAAATTTTCGCTGTACGCATAGGCTATGGGGAATGTCAGCAAATTATGGCGATCGGGTCGTTGATCAAACTCTGATTCCATATAATCAAGTGTATCGTTCATCCAACCCATATTCCATTTGTAATTAAAACCGAGTCCTCCATCGCTTACTGGGGAGGTCACCATCGGCCAAGCGCTGGACTCCTCTGCCATCATGAGTGCGTATGGATAATAGCGGAATACCGTCTCATTCAGCTGTTGAAGGAAGGCGATAGCCTCCTCATTTTCAATCCCTCCCTTGGAATTGAGACAATATTGTCCATCCTGCTTTTCAAAATCAAGCCGTAACATGCTCGTCACTGCATCTACACGCAGACCATCAATATGGTACACATCCATCCAGAACAATGCATTGGAGATCAGAAAAGAACGTACTTCTGGCTTGCTATAATCGAATGTCAGGGTTCCCCAGCCGGGCTTTTCCGCAATTAGCGGGTCCGCGTATTCGAACAGCGGCGATCCGTCAAACCGTCTCAATCCATGAGCATCCTTGGCAAAATGAGCTGGAACCCAATCCATAATCACTCCAATTCCCGCCTGATGGCAACGATCCACCAAATACATAAAATCATGTGGTTCACCATAACGGCTTGTGAGTGCAAAATACCCGGTGAGTTGGTAGCCCCAGGAAAGATCATACGGATGCTCACTCAGCGGCATCAGCTCAATATGTGTATACCCCATATCTGTTACATAAGGCACAAGAAGCTCAGCCATCTCCCTGTATGTATAAAACGTACCATCTGCTTTTTGCTTCCAAGTGCCTAGATGAAGCTCATATATATGTAGAGGTTTACCATATGGTGCTCTACGTTTACGGCGCCAAGCTGCATCATTCCAAACATAACCATCCAATGAAGCTACCACTGACGCCGTAGCCGGTCTTACTTCAGCACGTACGGCGTAAGGATCTGCTTTCAGAAATCGTTCACCATTTGGACCTGTAATGTCGTATTTGTAAAATGTTCCTTGGGATATCCCCGGAAAAAAACGACTCCAAAAACCGGATTTGGGAACCCTATATAAGGAATCCTGTTCCCCATTCCAGTTGTTGCGATCTGTAGCAAGCCCGACATGGAGAGCATGAGGAGCCCAGACCGTAAAACGAACGCCCTGTTCTCCGTTCTCCACAGTAAGGTGGGAACCCAAAGATCGGTAGCTGTGATAAAGCGTTCCTTCATGAAACAAATAAATATCTTCCGATGATATCGTCTGTTGCGGAAGAGTTTGGTCTGTCATCACGTCACCACCCTTTTATGTTTTGTGAGTAAAAATGTATGAGTCGGTAATGCATTCGCTTTTGGGTCAAAGCTGACCTGAGTTATTACCCCATTCTAGCCACAATGAACAGAAAAATGACTAGGAAAAAAATAAACCTTAGTTTTTGGGGAATCTTATATACCTGATGGTTTCAAGAGTACCCCATACCGTTTATGTATGTACTACAACAGACAACTAAACCGGGAGGGAAACGAAATGTTTAATAAAGAATGCATTGCCATGCTGCTGGCAGGCGGAGAGGGACGCCGTCTTGCTCCCCTTACTTCAACGATTGCAAAACCCGCCGTACCTTTTGGCGGTCATTACCGGATCATCGATTTTCCTCTCAGTAATTGCGTAAATTCAAACATTGATACTGTAGGTGTACTGACGCAATATGAGGCGGAATCCTTGCACGAACATATTGGGGATGGGACTCCATGGGGCCTTACAAAAACGGATGACAAAGGAATTACCCTGCTTCCATCTTATAATACAGGTAACGCTGAATACTTAGGAACGGCAGATGCTATTCATAAGAATATCGAATATATTGACAGCCAAAATCCAGAGCATGTGCTTATTTTATCCGGTGATCATATTTACTATATGAATTATCGCGAGATGCTGAACTACCATAAGGAAAAAGGAGCTGCGGCAACCATTTCTGTCATGGAGGTTCCTTGGGATGAAGCACACCGTTTTGGTGTTATGAGCGCCGATGAAGATCTGCGTGTCACTGAATTTGCAGAGAAGCCGGAGAAACCCGAAAGTAATTTGGCCTCTATGGGGATTTATCTTTTCAAATGGGATTACTTAAGAAATTACCTGTTGGAAGACGCACAGGATCCTCAATCCAGTCATGATTTTGGCAAAGATATCATACCTAAAATGCTGGCGGACCAAGAATCTCTATACGTTTATGAATTCCAGGGCTACTGGAAAGACGTAGGTACAGTTAAAAGCCTATGGGACTCCCACATGGACCTGCTCCATGAAAATTGCGCAATTGACCTTCAGCGTCAAGACTGGCCGATGTATACACGTGAACGCCGCACAAGGCTGAGCGCGCAAAAGGTGCCTGGTCGTAAAATGCAGTCATTGGACAGCCTCCTGCATGATTCCTGCCAAGTAGAAGGCCAAATTGAGCGCTCTGTAGTGTTTAGTGGCGTCGAGGTGGGAAAAGGCTCATCCATCAAGGAAAGTATCGTTATGCCCGACACACGTATTGGGCGCAACGTGCATATTGAGCATGCCATTATCGGTGAAGGTGCTGTGATTCGTGATGGTGCTGTGATTAAAGGTAATCCGAGCGAAATTATGGTTATCGGACCCAATGAAACAGTATTTGGTAAAATGGCAGTACGGCCGCAAACTACACGTATGCTAAAAGAAGCCTATGAGCGTAACACACGCTTGCGTGCAGAAGGCTTTACTTCATAACTCTCCCTAAAATTTCAAACAGCCAGCCCTCCAATATAGTGAGGACTGGCTGTTTTTTTATTACCTCTTACAACTGACTCTAAATTTGCCCTTCCGAGAGTTGTGGTAGTTCCACGGCTGACTCTGCTTGCAGAGCAGGCAATGAAACCGTAATGGTGGTTCCAGCTCCCAATTCACTTCTAATGAGCATCTGACCGTGATGACGCTCAACAAACTGTTGCGATATTGCCAATCCCAGACCCGTCCCCCCATTTTGGTGGTCTACCTGGAAAAAGCGATCCCTTACTCTGGCAAGGTTTTCCTCACTAATCCCAATCCCTGTATCCTGTACCGATATCTCGATATTACCCTTAATGCGTTGAAGAGACAGATAAATAATCGAGCTTTCATGCGAAAACTTGATAGCATTATCTACAATGTTCAAAAATACCTGCTTCAGACGGTTACCGTCTCCATGAACGAGATAAGCCGTTTCCTCGGAATCCAGTTGAAGCTTGATCTGCTTCATTTCTGCCTTTGCCCATACGTTCAGCATAATTTCCTGCAAAAGCTCTCGAAGATCAACTGTTCCCATCACGAGCTTCATGGCATTTTGCTCCAGTTTGGAAAAATCGAGAATTTCCTCCACTAAGCCAATCAGCCGATCCGTTTCCTTGGAAATAATCTGCATCCCAATTTTCGTCTCTTCCGGGTCATATCCGCCAGAATTTAACGTTTCACTCCAGCCCTTAATCGAAGTAAGCGGAGTACGCAGCTCATGAGAAATAGAAGAAATAAAATCATCCTTGATTTGGTTGGTTCGGACAATCTCCTGTGCCATGTAGTTCAACGTCGATGCCAATTCACCCAGTTCATAGCGATAATCGCCTTTGATACGTGCATCAAATCGCCCCTGTGCCATCTGAGCAGATACATCGCGAATATTGTTAATCGGTCTGACAATGGAATTGGCAAGCCCTGTGCTTACTATAAATACAATAATCAGTACAGCTGCCATGATTCCCACCGAAAATAATGTAATGATGAATAATTTATCATTTACTAATTCCAACGAAGTCGTATACCGGATAATATACACCTGATCTCCGACGATATTGTCCAGTTTCTGAGATACCGCCATCACCTGCTGTCCCGTGCCGGGTTGCTTTCCGATCCATTTGCCCGTATCTCCAGCTAAGGCTTGTGTCACATCACTGGTTTGCACACTTAGATCCGCAGCAAAATTTGTCGAGTTATCAATTACATTTCCCTGTTCATCAAGCAATTGTAATTCAGTGAAGGGCAGAGAAAATGTATTCAACAAATACGATTGCAAAGACTGTTCTGGCTCTTTGAATTTGGATGCAAATTCACTTACCGATTCGATACGGCTTTCGATGTGTTTGTAAATGGAGTCGTAATAATACGACCGGAGTGCAAACATAAAAATGACTTCTACTAACAGAAGCGCCAAGAACACTACGAAAAAATAGTGAAGCACAATCTGTCGGCGGATCCCCTTTTTGATCATTGAGACTGACCTTTCCATTTATATCCATGTCCCCACACGGTTTGTAAGAAAGCCGGCTCGGATGGATTGTTTTCAATTTTCTGCCGCAGACGTCGGATATTCACATCTACAATTTTCGGATCGCCCATATATTCCTTGCCCCATACGTGGTCAAGTAGCACATCTCGGCTAAGCGGCGTATTTTCTTTCTCCAGAAAAAACTGAATCAGCGAAAACTCTGTCGGTGTCAGTTCGATCAGCTGCCCGTTTTTCTTAAATTGCTTAGCTATCAAATCCAGCGTGAACGGACCGGATTGGAAAGACACCTTGGCTGCTGTTTCACGATGTACATTTACCCGACGCAATAACGATTGGATACGTGCAATCAGCTCTGTTGGGCTGAAAGGCTTGCTCACATGATCATCAGCCCCTACAGACAAGGCATACACCTTATCCTGTTCCTGTACCTTGGCTGTCAGAAAGATAATGCCAATACGCTCATTCGTTTCCCGAATTCTCCGACAAACCTCAAAACCATCCATCCCAGGCACCATCACGTCAAGCAGCGCGATATCAATATCCCGTACCGTGTTCAAAATATTCAGAGCCTCATGCCCATCTGCCGCCTCCAGCACCTCAAAACCGTTACGTTTCAAGTTAATAACGATAAAGCTACGGATCGATTCCTCGTCTTCCATGATTAAAACTTTACTCACTCTATTCTACCTGCCTTTCCCCCATCTTGTTTTTAATGGTTTTACGTGGTTCCAGCTCGCTGGATCGCTTAATGCCAATTACCTGTGCGTTCGTTCGCCACAATTGGCTATAGCCTTCATTGTTTCGCTCCCATTGTGACAATGAGAAAAATTTAATTTCCGCTATTGTTTTGTCTGTATCATCCAGAATGAACCGCAAATAGCTGTCTTTCCTGGAAACCTTCGGATCAATAGTCACCTTGCCATGCAGCTCTTTCGGCAGTCTGAAGTAGACCTGTTCATTAGAATCACGATACTGTTGCTGCTTGAAAATCGTCCCTTTGGCCCCATCCCACTGATAGAACGATACAAAATAAGGAACTTCATCCAGCGGCCTGTTGCTCCAACCTTTAGGCTTCTCTAAATTCCCAAATTCGAGAATACCGTCACCATCCACATCACCACTGGCGATGGTAGCATCCTTAAAGGTAACATCCATAAGATTGAGCTTTCTGAGTTTGCCGTGATCCATCACGATAACATTGGAAACCGTAGTTGTCTCGGCAATCTTTGTATCAATAATGATCCCTTGCCTACCTTGGGCTACCTTACCAGCGACGACATTGTAGACGCCTAAAGCCTGACTGTCCAATTCCAACGATCCGATCTCCTTAAAGGTCCCTCCGCTGAACTGGAATGTTTTCACGGTAAAAAATTCATTACGACGGAGCAAGATAATCGTCAAGTCATTCAGATTGTCCCCGTTCAAATCCATCTTCTTATGGTTAAAATCGTCTACAACGAAGTCCGTATAGCCCGTTGCATATATTTTTTCCAATGTTCCTCCAGTATAAGAGTACACGATGAGGCCCTTCTGGTCCCCGTTCTCACCACTGTCTCCGCTCGAAAAACCTGCTACAATATCAAGCGTACCATCATTGGTTAAATCCACAAGCTTAAATGATTCCAACACCGTGCCTTCCCCATCAAACGTAAGCTTCTTTACCCACGTGCCGCCCTGATCTTCAAACAAGGCACCATGTATCTTTACACTCTCATCTGGTGTTTCATAAAAGAGCACCGCTTCATCTATACCATCATTATTCAAATCTCCCGTCCGAATTGGCGTAGGATCATCCGGATCATTCGGCCTTAAAGGCTGTACCGCCCCTAATTGCGTATTCACTGCTCCATTCAGCTGTTGTTTCTCATCAGACATCGTTGGTGTCTGCATCAGCGAAATCGGATCGCTAATCACATTACAGCCGCTTAGTAATCCAGCAAGGAGCAGCAAGGAACAGCAGCACGCCACCATTTTCAACAGCATTTTTTTCACTTCTCTTGCCGTCCCCTTCACAATTTGTTCTTTTCTGCCTGTGTCAATCGTCTTCCCTGGATATCAAACACCAGCTCGCCCTCATTCAGCCCCCAGATTCGGGAAGCAAAACGTTCAGCCATTTCCAGCGGCAGTACAGTAATGATTGTTACTCGTTCGTCAGAACACAGCTTGCGAAAGGTTTCCAGTACATGCGCTGCTGAGGCAGGATCAAGTCCATTTACAGGCTCATCAGCTAAAATAACCTTAGCTCCGTGAACGAGAGCACGCGCTGTGGCTACCCGCTGCCGTTCGCCGCCGCTGAGCTTGTCGCATTTATCATGCGCCTTATCCAGCAGACCCAGATCCTCCAGAACGTCCATCGCTCCCATATAATCGTCGGAACGCACCATACCAGTAACCATTCTCCACCAGGGGGTCTGACCCGACCTGCCAATGAGCACATTTTTAAGAGCGGTCCGATTCATATTAAGATGCGGATTTTGCTCCAGATATGCCCATTCGCGCTTTAATTTCATCTTGCCTGTCCACCCGGATTTCAGTACATCATTGCCTCCTACAATTAAACTGCCTTCTTCCCAAGATTCATGTAAAGCAAGACAGCGAAGAAGTGTCGTTTTACCGCTTCCGCTTGGCCCCACTATAGCAATGAATTCACCCTGATGAATTTCAGCATCAATCCCTCGAAGCAACGGGGTACGTTCAGGCCCCACGTGCTTGGTCAGCTTCCGAATTTTAATCATCTATGATTCCCCTTTGTCCGCCATCAATACATGTTTATATTTTATAGTAATTGTGAAACAAATACCATGCAAACCGCAGTTTTAAACCGCCGGTACTCTTTTTCGGGAAAACAGACCCAACAATCCGAAAACAATGTAACTACCTCCAAGAACTAGAAACATGCTGCCTTGAGTTCCAATGTCCAGCAACCCTCCGCTAATATTAGGTCCGACCACACTTCCCAGATTAAAATGAAAGGATGCCAGCACATTTGCAGCCGCCAAAAATGATTTGGGCAACAGGTCAGCTGCATAGGCCAAACCAAGTGAGAAAAAGGAGCCTACCAATCCACCTGCGATGGTCAGCAATACCAAAGTGAACACAAAATGATTACCACTCCAGGGTAGCAACATAAAGGTCAATCCTCCCGCTATACCTACGCTCATTAGCACTTTTTTACGTCCCCAACGGTCACTTAATATACCCAAAGGCAGTTGCAACACTAAGCCTCCCAAACTAACGAAAGGCAGCAAAGCAGCAATTTCATCGGTATGGAAGCCAATACGCAGGCCATAGACTGGAAAATTACTGTTCAGGCTCGCTTCCATATAACCGTATAGAAATGCAGGCAACAGAGCATACCATGCCCAGCTATAGCTGCGTCGGAATCTTTGTGCGGGACGCGCCTCAGTTTCCTGCTTCTCCGGTCTGGAGTCAGGTAGCTTGATTAACACTAACAGCAACACAAGCAAGCACAAAAAAGCCAACGCAGCAAATGGAACCAGCATTCCATAATCGAGTAGCCATAATCCCAATGGGCCTAATGCAAAACCCAGACCGTAAGACATACCATAAAAGGAAATGTTGCGGCCTCGATTCTCTGGTGGAGTTACTAGCAATATCCACAACTGCGCAGAATAGTGCAACGCACTGTCTCCAATACCTACGAGCAGACGCAGTACGAACCAAATCCGAATATCAGGAATTAGCGGGAACAGCAGCAGCGTAATGAGCACAAGCACAAGACCACCGGCCATCAGCTTTTTGAACCCCAGCCATCCCAAAGTCCGTTCAGCCACCAGTGTCATTGCAAATGAACCAATATACAGTGCAGCCGCGTTCATTCCGTTTAGCGAAGACGAAACACCCATTTGTTCCAAAGAAATCGACAAAATAGGTAATAGCAAACCCTGACATAATCCAGCAACAATAATAACTGCAATTAAAATAAAATAATGAACACGTAACGACGACGACATCCTAGCTCCTCCTGCCCGAACAATTAAATTATTAACATCATAAAATGAATGCTTAGAAATGATTTGCATTTGATACCATAATCAATAATAATTCTTATCACGATGTATACCATGACCATCTGAAAAATCGGTATATTACATATTAAGATGTTTTTAGCGTTAATTTTAGTGTATTAAAGAGAGAAAGAAAAAATCGCCATCTGAGATGACGATTTTACGGATAGAGCTAGTCTGGTATGTATCCGACTCCATTTGGTGAGCCTCGTATGTTCAATCCGACCAAGTTCACGTCACAACGCACTATTTCATATTATAGTGGACAATGCCCGGCAGAACAAGCCATAATAAATAAGTGGGCAATTTCAAAATGCTCATGTTTTGCTTATGGACGGGCTTTATTTACGTTCACCGCTCTGGGCTAGAAGACAGAATAGGAGGCATTTGGTTCCATGAGTTATCAAATTAAAATAGACACTTCTCCAATTTATGAATTGCTCGGCAGCTTTATGGCCTATGTAACTAAAAAGTGGGTCCAAGATATGGACTTGGGCCATGAATGGATCGACAAGGTGGATGCACGACTACAACAAGAAGTTCGTACTGAGCTTGCTACAGCTCAGGATTGCCCTTTTAGCGATTATGACGCACTCTATGCCTGGGCGCTGCTTCGACCGGAATCAGATGAAATATCCGACTATATTTCTTACTTGGATCACGGACCGGACAAGGATATGTTTGAGCTGCTTGTTCCGCATATTCCTTTTTTAACCTTTGAAGAATCTTTACGCATTCGTAAGGTATATGCACCACTCCTCAGATTGTGGGATCGTGATTATTTTCGGACCTTGGAAGGCGAACTGCGTGTGTTGGCAGAAGAAGACGCTGCGGAAAAGCGCATGCTGTTAAGTAAAATGGAACCGGAAGCACTTGTTGAATATGCAACAGCCGGGCTAGTCGTCCCACATATGGAAGATCTCGATACAGTGGTGCTGTTTCCGGTCGTCCATAATCGTCCAATTAATTCATATTGCTTTTATACCCGTACACTGCTGATCCAGTATCCGGTAGATATTCCCGAGGAGAGTGAGGAAGAACCGCCTACGCTTCTACTACGGCTTACTCGTGCTGTCAATGATCCGCAACGACTGCGCATTTTGCGTTATGTAGCTCAAGGTCCTAAGTCTCTTGAAGACATGCGTCATGATTTAAGCCGATTGGAAGATACACTTATGTCTGATATGATGATTTTGCGTGTGGCTGGCTTGCTCCGCATCCACATTGGACGCTATCACAAGGAAAAATTCAGCATCCGTCCCGACGGTGCGGCTGATTTGCAGGTATTTTTGGAATCCTATATTGGATTGTAATTTGAATCGCAACTTAGTTATAAACCGAACACCGTTAAAGCTTTGGCTTGGAAGGAGTATGCATCATGTCGTATCCGAAGCAGCACATTTTATTTGATCTTGATGACACTTTGGTCCACTGCAACAAGTATTTCGATCTTATTCTCAACCACTTTTTCGATTTGCTTCAGGAATGGTTTGCAGCTCATAACCTAACGAGAAATTCGATCCGTGAAAAACAAATCGAAATTGATGTGGCTGGAGTTCATCAGGTGGGTTTTGCCAGCGAGCATTTTCCACAATCCCTAATAGATACGTACCAGTTTTTCTCGGAACAATTTGGACGCCGTACGGATTCTCGGGAAGAGCAGGAGCTTCGCTCGCTTGGCCGAAGTGTGTACGAGCAGGAAATCGAACCGTATCCAGGTATGGCCGAAACGTTAAATTCACTCCAAAAAGCAGGGCATTCCCTTCATCTTTACACTGGGGGTGAGCAGGTCATTCAAGAAAGAAAGATTGAACAAATGAAGCTGGCTACTTACTTTGATGACCGTATCTACATTCGCCAGCATAAAAATGTAGATGCACTGGAAGAAATCATCCAAATGAATCGCTTGGACCGAAGCATCACCTGGATGATTGGGAATTCTTTACGCACCGACGTATCTCCAGCCCTGGCGGCAGGTATTCACGCTGTGTATCTTAAGCAGCCCAAAGAATGGATTTACAATATGGTTGAATTGCAAAAAAACGTGAACTCTGTGATGTATACTATACAGAAGCTAACAGAAGTGCCACGGGTGATCCACGAAAGCATACAATTGCATCAACAAAAAAGGACCCTCGGATAGGGTCCTTTTTTGTTGATGCTCCTATCTCAGGCATCCTCACGAACGCTAAGTTGTCCTGTTCCTGGCACATCCAGAACAATCCGCGCTTTGACGGTCGATCCATCTTTACGTTTAAAAGACAACAATTGCGTCTGCCCCTTGGCGAGCAGGGACTTGAGCATCGTTTCGGTAATCTGCTTGCCCGCATATTCCTTCCAAATGACAAAACCACAGCCCTGCTTAAAGTGGCTACACCCATACCCTTTGCGGCCTTCAATAATGCTTCCACCGCAATTGGAGCACGGGCAGCTGCCTAACGCCTGCCTTTGGCTCGCTGAAGTATCTGACTGTCCATCAGATGAGCTCCGCACTGCTTTTGTAGTCGAACTGCGATTTATTGGCGCTGATGCTTGCTTTTGCGCAGCACTTCCTGCACTGCTACCGCCTCCTGATGCTGTGCGGTCTCTTCCTTTGGCGGTGGTGGCACGTCCACTCGTACCTACGCCGCGGGCGTTCGTCTTTCCTCCCGAGCGATTACTCCTTGCCTCCTCGCCAAAGGCATTTGCGGGAGCAGGTGGCTGCTGCCTTACCTTATCAATGATGGACAACGTAAATCTTTTAACGTTATCCATAAACTTCTCCTGAGCTGCCTCACCCTTGGAAATTTGATGAAGACGGCGTTCCCATTGACCTGTCATCTCCGGTGAAGCTAATAGATCTACCCCGGCATGACGGATCAGGTTAATAGCCATCTTTCCTTTATCCGTAATCAGAATCTTTTTGCCCTTCATTTCAATGTAGCCGACTTTCTTTAATCGTTCAATTGTAGCGGCCCGTGTCGCAGGTGTACCTAAGCCAGCATCCTTCATAACCTCGCGTAATTCCTCATTCTCCATCTGCTTGCCCGCGCTTTCCATCGCTTTAAGCAATGTGCCCTCCGTGTAGCTTTTAGGAGGCTGAGTCGCCTTTTCTTTCATCTCAGCGCGCACACAATCTACCGGACGCCCTGCATCAATTTCAAACTTCTTGTCCGTCCACTCGTCCGTTTCCTCTTCATCCTCTTTTTTGGATGTTTTGCTTTTTTTACCTTTATCCTGATCAGCCTTACTCAAAACCACTTTCCATCCCAAGGACAGAAGCTCCTTAATATTAGTTTTAAACAGATGCTTGTCCACCTGCGTCATTACGGTATGCATTTTATATTCAGCTGGCGGAAAAAAATGCGACAGAAACCTACGAATAACCAGGTCATATACATTTTGTTCCTCCTTGCTTAGCGTTCCCGGCCTTTTTAACGTCGGCAAAATAGCATGGTGATCCTCAACACGAGACGGATTGCAGACCGATTTATTCTGTTTATGGACCAAATTAGGGTTTGCTTGTTGTACCAGATCAGCATAAGGGCCTGTCCCCAGCATCCGTAATGCCTTATGCATGCCGTCTATATTCTGCTCTGTCACATAATTAGAGTTGGTCCGCGGATAGGAAATGACCTTGTGACGCTCATAAAGCGCTTGTGCCACATCCAGCGTTTTTTTAGCCGAATAACCGTACTTGGCATTCGCCTCGCGTTGAAGCAGCGTCAAATCGTATAATTTAAAAGAATACTCCTTTGTCTGCTTTGTATCATATTTGGTAATTTTACCCTCTTTTCCGCGTACCGCCGCAGCGATCCCCTCAGCTTCTTCCGGATTCGTCAGCCGATCACCCTGCCATGCCCCTTTGTACTTAATCTGATCTTGCTTGAACTCAGCCCATACGTCATAGAAGGTTTGAGACTGAAATGCTTCAATTTCCTTTTCTCGATCATGAATTAGTGCCAACACGGGAGTCTGCACCCGTCCTACCGACAGCAAGGTGTTATGTCGTGTTGTGAACGCTCTGGAGGCGTTCATGCCAATCAGCCAGTCTGCTTCACTTCGTGCCCGCGCAGCTTGAGTCAGGAATTCAAACTCCGAGGCATCTCGCAATCGTTCAAAGCCTGTCGCAATACTTTCCGCCGTCAAGTCCGAGATCCACAATCGCTTAACCGGCTGTCGTAGCTTTAACTGCTGCTGAATTAACGCAAAAATATATTGCCCCTCCCGTCCAGCATCACAAGCATTCACGATAGCATTGCAGCGTTTGGCCAGCTCACCAATCATTTTTAGCTGATCTTTTGTTTTCGGATTAGGTACGATTTTGAATTGTTCAGGGATAATCGGAAGATCTTGAATATTCCATCGTTTGTACTTAGCATCGTAAGCATCCGGCTCAGCCAGACCCAACAAATGACCGATCGCCCAGGTTACAATGTATTTCTCCCCTTCCAAATAGGTACGGTTATTTTTAGCACGCGGCTCCATAACAGCGGCAATTGTCCGCCCCATATCTGGTTTCTCAGCAATAATCAACGTCTTCATTCATTCCATTCCTTCCTGACGGCCTTCTGTTTCTCCTCCATGAATCATAGATATACATGGAACGCAAATGAAAACACAGGTTCCCGGCCTCATGCAAAAGGAGCCTTCTCCCGGCGAAAGCTCCTTTGTAAATTCATTTAGTCTAGCGCTTCAACAATGTACGTCTATTATACCATAGATATCATGATTCTCTCAGGTCATGATTTTATGTAACCTTGGAAAAGATCATGTCATCTTCCTTTTAAAGCAATATAAATATAGAAAACCCAAAATAAAACTGCACTATTAGCAAACTTGTGTAATATTAATGTTAATTTATATTACACAATTCAAGTTTTCATCTAATTATTTTGTAAAATAAATGTATTTTTCTTTGAAAAGGCTACACAAGCCATCCTTATTTATGTTATGATTATTTTAGATAACAACTACATGATTAAAAAGTTAATTTTAAGTTAATTTATATAACATTGAATTTACAACGTTTTGTATACCTCACTAGAAAATTGGTTTCAACAATGACTAGTGATAAAGCTTTAAACACAAATAAAGCCCCATCCTAAGATGGAGCCTTTACTTGATTCGTAACGTAACATAAAAATTTATAATTATACCAAAACAGTAGCACCCATGAGGTATTTATCAACTTCACGTGCTGCTTCTCGGCCTTCATTAATTGCCCACACCACAAGACTTTGTCCGCGGCGCATGTCACCCGCAGCAAACACCTTATCCACATTCGTCACATATTTCCCATAACGAGCCTTAACGTTGGAGCGACGGTCTGTTTCCAAACCTATTTCCTTCACAATCGTTTGCTCAGGCCCATCAAATCCAATTGCAATCAGCGCAATTTGTGCCGGGAATACGCGTTCCGTACCTGGAATTGGTTGATAGATTTTACGTCCAGTTTCATCAACAATACGTTGAATTTGAATGGTGTGTAGTTCTTTCAGATTGCCATTCTCATCACCCACAAATTTGGTTGTCATAATGGAGAACTCACGCGGGTCTTCACCGAACAACGCTTTCGCTTCTTCCTGTGCATAATCGAGAGAGTACACATTCGGAAACTGCGGCCAAGGATTCGCAATCGGATCACGTTCCAGCGGAGCTTTGGTGTGTGTGCCAAATTGAGTGACACTCCGGCAACCGTGCCGCAAAGAAGTAGCTACACAGTCCGAACCTGTATCACCGCCACCGATAACAATAACGTCCTTACCTTTGGAGGACAAATAGTTGCCATCTTCGAGGTTGGAATCCAGATAACTCTTGATGGTGCCATTCAAATAATCCATAGCATAATGGACACCATTCAAATCGCTGCCTTCAATATTGAATTCTCTCGGCTTTGTAGATCCACCGCATAGCACAACTGCATCATAGTCAGCAATCAGTTGCTCAGTAGGGATATCCTTGCCGATTTCCGTATTCGTGATGAATTGGATACCTTCAGCCTCCAGCAAATCTACACGGCGCTGTACAACCTTCTTATCCAGCTTCATGGATGGGATTCCATACATCAGTAACCCACCTACACGATCTGCACGCTCATACACTGTCACGCTGTGACCTGCTTTGTTAAGCTGTGCTGCCGCAGCCAATCCCGCAGGACCCGAGCCAACAATAGCCACTCGTTTGCCTGTACGTTTTTCCGGCGGGTTAGGAACGACCCAACCTTCCTCAAAGCCTTTTTCAATAATCGCTTCCTCAATTGTCTTAATGGTAACAGACTCCCCAATAAGGCCAACTGTACATGAACCTTCACATGGCGCAGGACAGACACGACCCGTAAATTCTGGAAAGTTATTCGTTTTGTGCAGCCGATCTAGCGCTTCCTTCCACAAACCACGATATACGAGATTGTTCCATTCCGGAATAAGATTATGAACTGGGCAGCCTAAAGTTGCTCCCATGAGATCCATCCCCGTATGACAATAAGGAGTTCCGCAGTCCATACAACGCGCCCCTTGGGTACGCAGCTCTTCTTCAGACATATGCTTATGGAATTCTTCCCAATCCTTTATACGCTCTGCCGGGTCCCGGTCTGTAGGAAGCTGTCGTGTGTATTCCATAAATCCAGTTGGTGTAGACATGTTACGTTCCCCCATCTCTTCGCTTATGAACCCCGATCATCCATTCAGAATTCTAATCAAATTCGAACTTGTCTGTTTGTGTTATGAAAGGGTCTGTTCTCATTGAATTTGATTTATTGTATCACAATACAGCGTAAAAGTAATGAAAACTTATGCAACTTTCTGCATCTACAGCCAAAAGGATTTTTTATATGGTTTATTAATTTTTCAAATGAGCTAGGTTGAATTCCTGTATGTTATTCTGTTCTCTCGTAAACAACAAAACGGTAGTCATACAAGTTTTTGTCGTCCTTGATACCCGGCGTCTCACTGACTATAGTCCAGCCGCTCCAATCCAGCTCAGGAAACGTCGTATCGCCTTCAAAAGTCTCCTCAATTCGAGTCACAATCAGTCGATCCGCATGTGGCCAAAACAGTGAATAAATCTCCGCTCCGCCAATGACCATTAGCTCTTCTTGCTGTGCAAGTTGGAGCCCCTCCTCCAGTGTATAGATCACTTCTGCACCTTCCGCCTGATAGCTCTCATCTCGAGTCAAAACGACGTTGCGGCGGTTTGGTAGGCTTCTCCCGCCAAAGGATTCCCACGTCTTGCGTCCCATGAGTACTGTTTTATTAATCGTCTGCTCTTTGAAGAAGGCCATATCTCTGGGAAGGCGCCAAGGAAGACTGTTATCCCGACCAATCACACCATTTTGTGCCATAGCCCATATCATCGAAATGCTCATCTTTCCACCTCCTCTAATCAGATGGCGACAGGCGCCTTAATCCCTGGATGATGCTCGTAATTCTCAAAAACAAAATCCTCGTAAGTGTAATCAAAAATGGATTTAGGCTTGCGCAGAATTTTCAACTGTGGCAAGGGATAAGGATCACGCTCCAACTGCGTATGCACTTGTTGTATATGGTTTGAATAAATATGCACATCGCCACCTGACCAAATAAACTCTCCAGGCTCCAAACCACACTGCTGTGCAACCATATGCGTCAGCAATGCATAACTAGCGATGTTGAACGGCAGTCCAAGGAAGGTATCCACTGAACGCATCGTCAGCATACAGGATAGCTTTCCTCCAGCTACGTAGAATTGAAATACAAAATGACATGGCGGCAACTTCATCGATTCAATTTCAGCCACATTCCAAGCACTGACGATATGTCGACGTGAATCCGGATTGTTTTTGATAGCTTCAATGACATTCGCAATTTGATCAATATGTTGTCCGTCCGTTGTTTCCCATGCGCGCCATTGCGATCCATATACAGGTCCCAGATTCCCCTGTTCATCTGCCCATTCATCCCAAATGCTAACTCCGTTCTCCTTGAGATAAGCAATATTGGTATCACCTCGCAAAAACCATAACAGCTCATGTATAACGGATTTCAAATGTACTCTTTTAGTGGTCACTAACGGGAAGCCCTTGGCCAGATCAAAACGAAGTTGCCTTCCGAAAACAGATAATGTTCCCGTTCCTGTCCGATCCTCTTTTTTTACCCCGTTCTCTAAAATATCCTCCAGCAATTCCAAGTAGTTGCGCACGTTGTTTCTCTCCTTTGAGCATGAATAAAAAAACAGCATCGTCCATTTTTAATTTTGAAAACTCTCGATCTACACCATTAATCTATATTTAGTTTATCATGTAGGGTACTTTTTTGACCATGTACTGTGTGAATTTTCATGATAGTCCAATAATCTTAAAGTTTGAAAAAAAGAGACAAAGAGCGCACATATAGCGCTCCTTGCCTCTTTTTTCATGTATGAATCCAAAAACAAGATAATGAAATGGAATTAGCGACGTGGCGCCAATGCGTGGATCGGATGACCCATTACGACTTCTGCTGCTTCCATCACAAGTTCGCCCAGTGTAGGGTGAGCATGGATAGTCAGGGAGATATCTTCAAGTGTAGCACCCATTTCAATCGCCAGACCCAGCTCAGCAATCAGGTTGGAAGCTTCCAGACCTACGATTTGCGTACCCAGTACCAGACCTGTATCTGCGTCAGCTACGATTTTCACAAAGCCTTCAGCAGCGTTCAGGGAAACAGCACGACCGTTTGCTCCGTAAGAGAACTTACCAACTTTGACATTGTAACCTTTTTCTTTAGCTTGTGTCTCTGTGTAGCCTACGCTAGAGCATTCTGGATCTGTGAACACAACAGCCGGAATACATTTGTAGTCTACAACAGATGGTTGGCCGGCAATTACTTCAGCAGCTACTTTACCTTCGTAAGAAGCTTTGTGAGCCAGAGCAAGACCAGGAACAATATCACCGATTGCGAAGATGTGAGGAATGCTTGTGCGTCCTTGGTGGTCAACTTTCACCATTCCGCGGTCATCCAGTTCTACACCGATCAAATCCAGACCCAGTTCACCGTCTGTATTTGGACGACGTCCAACAGTTACAAGCAGGTACTCAGCAGTTACTTCTTTGCTTTCACCGTTAACAGAGAATTTCACTGTTACATCTTTATCAGTTTGTTCCGCACTTTCCGCTTTAGCGCCAGTGAAGATTTCGATACCTGTTTTCTTCATGCTTTTCGAAACGATGGAAGTCATATCTTTATCGAAGCCAGGAAGAACAGTATCCATACCTTCAATGATCGTTACTTTGGAACCGAATTTGGAATACATTTGTCCAAGCTCTGCACCAATGTATCCGCCACCGATAACGATCAGGCTTTTCGGAATTTCAGGCAGGTTCAATGCTTCAGTAGAAGACAGAATGCGTCCGCCAAATGGGAATGGCTTCAATTCGATAGGACGGGAGCCTGTTGCGATAATCGCATTTTTAAAACGGTAACGTGGTGATTCATGTTCGTTGAATACACGCGCTTCGTTTTCGTTGATGAACATGCACTCACCGTTGAAAACTTCGACTTTGTTGCCTTTGAGCAAGCCGCTTACGCCGCCAGTCATTTTCTTAACAACACCGTTTTTGAATTCTTGCGTTTTAGCAAAATCTACTTTTACATTTTCAGCCGTAATACCGAAAGTTTCGCCATGTTTAGCTGCTTCGTATTGATGAGCTGCAGAGATTAAAGCTTTGGATGGAATACATCCACGGTTCAGACAGACACCGCCCAGCTCAGATTTGTCAACGATCAATACACTTTGTCCCAATTGTGCGGCACGGATGGCAGCTACATAGCCGCCAGGACCCGCACCGATAACCAATGTGTCAATATCCAGAGAAGCGTCTCCTACTACCATTGATTACACCTCCATTACAAGCAGCTCAGGGTTAGCGAGCAGCTGTTTGATATAGTTCATGAAGTTTTGAGCAGTTGCACCGTCAATAATACGGTGGTCAAAGCTCAGGGAAAGAGCCATTACTGGAGCGGCAACAATTTCACCGTTTTTCACGACTGCTTTTTCACTGATGCGGCCAGTACCCAAAATTGCAACTTCAGGGAAGTTGATGATTGGAGTAAAGAACATACCGCCTGCGGAACCAATGTTCGTGATGGAAATCGTGCTTCCTCTCATCTCATTGGCAGCCAATTTACCATCACGACCGCGTACAGCCAGATCACGAATGGAATCAGCAATCATCCAGATACTCTTACGATCAGCATCTTTGATAACAGGAACGATCAAGCCGTTGTCTGTGTCAGTAGCGATACCGATGTTGTAGTATTTTTTGTAGACAATTTCGTTAGCTTCTTCGTCGATCGAGGCATTCAGAGCCGGGAATTGACGGGAAGCAGCAACCAAAGCTTTTACGATGAACGGCAGGTAAGTTACTTTTGTGCCTTTCTTCTCTGCAATTGGTTTGATACGAGTACGGAAAGCAACCAGCTCGGTTACATCCACTTCATCCATAATTGTAACGTGTGGAGCTGTGTAAGCTGACTTAACCATAGCATTGGAAATTGCTTTACGGATACCTTTGAATGGTACGCGTTCTTCCTCAGCACGCGGATCTGCAGCTGGTGCGGATGGTGCTGCAGCTTTCGCTTCTTTTTTAGCTGGCTCTTGCGCTTTTGCAGCTTCTTTCGCTGCTGGTGCAGCCGCTTGGCCTCCGCCATTTTTGAAAGCTTCTACATCTTCTTTAGTGATTTTACCGTTTTTGCCGGAGCCACTCACTTGAGCGATGTTAACACCTTGCTCACGTGCAAATTTGCGGACGCTAGGTGTAGCCAGCACGTCTTTGTTCGAAGCAGCAGGTGTTGCACCTGGTTGAGTATTCGCTCCACCTTTTGCAGCATCCTCTTCTTGTTTAACAGCAGCTGGTGCTTCTTCTTGCTCAGGAAGTTCACCCTCAGCAGCGATGACAGCCACAACTTGACCTACGTTAAAGATGTCTCCGTCTTTGGCAAACACTTCTTGAACCGTACCATTAACCGGACATGGAACTTCAACTACAGCCTTGTCGTTTTGTACTTCCATGATGATATCATCATCAGTTACTTTATCGCCGGGTTTGATGTGCATCTTGATGATTTCACCTTCGTGCAGACCTTCACCCAGCTCTGGGAATTTATATTCAAATCTAGCTGCACCTGCAGCTCCGCCTTGTGCAGCAGCAACTGGCTCAGGGCTAGCAGCTGGTGCTTCCGGTGCATCTTCTTGTTCAGGAAGTTCACCTTCTGCGTCGATGACAGCTACAACTTGACCTACGTTAAAGATGTCTCCGTCTTTGGCAAATACTTCTTGAACCGTACCATTAACCGGACATGGAACTTCAACTACAGCCTTGTCGTTTTGTACTTCCATGATGATATCATCATCAGTTACTTTGTCGCCGGGCTTGATGTGCATCTTGATGATTTCGCCTTCGTGAAGACCTTCACCCAGCTCCGGGAATTTATATTCAAATTTTGCCACGTTTAAAACCTCCCAAATTTACGGTGTGCTTTAATTAAAATTCCATTACTTTATTAACCGCATCAATGATACGTGTTGGCGTTGGCAACCAAGTATCTTCAATTTGAGCGAATGGATAAACGGTATCCGGACCTGCTACACGCAGAACTGGTGCTTCCAGATGCAGGATTGCTTTTTCGTTAATTTGTGCAATAACTTCAGCAGCAACACCGGCACTCTTTTGCGCTTCTTGAACAACGATGGCACGATTGGTTTTTTGAACAGAAGCAACAATGGTATCAATGTCAATCGGACTGATTGTACGTAAATCAATGATTTCCACTTTAATACCTTTAGTTTTTTCCAGTTCTTCAGCAGCCTTAACTGAAGTGTGTACCATCATACCGTAAGTAATAATCGTTACATCAGAACCTTCACGAACTACATTAGCCTTGCCCAGTTCAACAGTGTAATCATTCTCAGGAACTTCAGCACGGAATGCATGGTACAGGTTCAAATGCTCCATGAAAAATACTGGATCGTTATCGCGAATAGACGCGATCATAAGACCTTTTGCATCGTAAGGGTTGGAAGGAACAACAACCTTAATACCTGGTGTTTGAGTCAAAAGACCTTCCAAGGAGTCTGTGTGCAGCTCAGCTGCCTTAACACCGCCACCGAAAGGTGTACGGAATACGATTGGAGAATTGTAACGTCCACCGGAACGGTAACGCATACGGGATGCTTGAATTGCCATTTGATCGAGCGCTTCAAAGATAAAGCCTACGAACTGGATTTCAGCTACAGGGCGGAACCCTTGGATACCCAGACCGACAGCAAGACCCCCGATTGCGGATTCCGCCAGCGGAGTATCGAATACACGTTCTTCGCCAAATTCTTTTTGCAAACCTTCTGTAGCGCGGAATACGCCACCTACATGACCTACGTCTTCACCGAAAAGCAGGACGTTAGGGTCGCGTTTCAACTCTACGCGCAGTGCGTCACGAATCGCTTCTTTCATGTTCATTTGTGCCATTTGCTTCATTTCCTCCTTAAACATTGACAGATCAATTTCAGTTCAGGTCAATCGAAAAGCAGACCGGATCGGGTTGCCGCCCGGTCTCTTTCAAGTTCAATTATTTAAAATCAGCTTTTTGTTCTTCCAAATGCTTAGGCGTAGTTTCGAACATGCTATCGATTAGGCCAGGAATTGTCATTTTTTCTGTTTTCTCGGCTTTTTTGATCTCTTCGTTCACTTTTGCCTTAGCTTCTTCTTTTACGCGAGCTGTATCTTCTTCAGTCCAAAGACCTTTTTTCTCAAGATATTTCGCAAAGCGGGCAATTGGATCTTTCGCATTCCATTCGCCTTCTTCTTCTTTAGAACGATATTTCGTCGCATCATCAGAAAGGGAATGCGGACGGAAACGGTAAGTAACGGCTTCAATCAATGTTGCGCCTTCGCCATTACGTCCACGCTCTGCAGCTTCTTGAACGGCTTTAATAACTGCAAGCACGTCCATACCGTCAATTTTAACACCTTTAATACCAGCAGCTACTGCTTTATGAGCGATCGAAAGAGCAGCTGTTTGTTTTGAGAATGGCGTTGTGATCGCGTAACCATTATTTTGCACAAAGAAAATAACTGGCAACTTGTACACACCAGCATAGTTCAGACCTTCGTAGAAATCACCTTCGGAAGAACCGCCGTCGCCTGTATATGTAATGACGACTTGTTTTTGTTTTTTCAGTTTGTAGCCCATTGCAATACCCATAGCGTGCAGAATTTGCGCACCAATGATAATTTGCGGCATCAATACGTTAACGCCGTCCGGAATTTGACCACCGTGTTGATGACCACGGGAATACAAGAAAGCTTGATATAATGGCAGGCCATGCCAAACGAGTTGCGGAATATCTCGGTAGCCTGGTGCAATAAAGTCTTCTTTTTGGAGCGCAAATTCACTACCAACCATTGTTGCTTCTTGTCCGGATACCGGAGCGTAGAAGCCGAGACGTCCTTGACGGCCCAAGTTAACAGCACGGTCATCCCAAGTACGTGTAAATACCATACGATACATAATTTCTTTCAATTGATCATCTGTAAGTTTAGGCAATTTATCTTTATTGATAATTTCACCATCCGGAGAAAGCACGGACAGAGCCTCAACTTCCTCTGTGTAAACTTCATAAGGAACCTTGCTCATTTTCTTCACCTCAACAAAAAAATTTGAATATCAAGTTCCGCTGTTATAGGATTATTATACACCTGTTATATCGCTCGCGTCAAAGATTTAGTTATTTTTTTTGAGTTTGCCACATTTTTGTGTATGTAACAGGGTGTGTTTTTTACTATAACAGCTTAGTACATGATTGAAATTTTAAGCATCTATTGCAATCAGGGTAATCTTAACTTATTGTGATCCTTAATGCAAAATAATACCCAAGAAAGGTGACGAAAAATGACGGATTCTCGGTATTTAAAACGAACTATCCTTAAAGACGAAGTAGACAGCCGCTTACTTGGCGAAACCCGAATTCTTCGGATTTATTTGCCGCCCGGCTATAATGAAATATTGAGCTACCCGGTCGTCTACTGTCAGGATGGAGAGGAATTCTTCAACTTTGGACGCATTGCAACACACGCCAACCGTCTCATACTGGATGAAGGCGTGGAACCCTTCATTATTGTAGGTGTAGAAGTGAACACCAAAATCAGAACTCAGGAGTACGCTCCCTTCGGCAATCGTTTTGAGGCATATACTGCCTGTTTTGCAGAAGAGATTATTCCCTATGTGGAACAAAAGTATCCTATAAGAAAAGATGCAGCTTCCCGCATTCTTGCTGGAGATTCACTGGGAGGCAGTGTGTCTTTGCATTTGGCGCTATTGTATCCTGAGCTGTTTAATCGTATTATCAGCCTCTCAGGTGCCTACTATGAAGCTTCGCAAGAAATTATTGCCCGTGAGAAAGAACTGTCGCATCTAAATGTTTGGATGACAGTTGGCCTTCAGGAAGATGCTTTTGAGAGTGATACCGGCATTTACAACTTTGTAGAGCTGAACCGTCAATGCGCAGATTTACTGCGCGAGCGGAACGCCGAAGTTTCTTACCGTGAAAAGGATGGCAAACATTTATGGGGCTTTTGGCAAAACGAGTTGCCTGACGCGCTAATGTATTTTTTGGATCGTGCCTGAGTAAAAAACATCCCAGCATGATGAGGAATGGAGCATTAACCTATGAGGTCATAAGGCTCCTTCCTCTTTTTATAATTTGGTTACGCTTTCAAAAATGTATAACGAAAAACGGCAATGATTGCCGTCATCTGTCGTTCACATTATAGCTTTTCTTCTATGATCTTGTCCAGCAAGGCCTCGCATCCCGCGTCCAATAATCGATAGGTCTCTTCAAAATTTCCGGTAAAATATGGGTCGGGTACTTCTCTTAACTTTTCTTGGGGAAGCAAATCCATGAACTTTAGAATATCAGCATCTGCTCCACCTGCAAGTTTACGCATATTTCGTTCATTAGAGTCATCCATGCACACAATATAATCAAACGCGTCAAAATCACGATCCGTTATTTGTCGTGCCTGTATGCCTTGTTCGCTGATTCCGTGCAGTTTAAGCTGCTTTAGCGTTCCCTCATGTGGAGGATTTCCAATGTGCCAGTCGCCTGTTCCAGCCGAGTCCACCCGGATTTCTGCATCTAATCCCCGTTCCTTTGCTTTATGTCTCAGTATTGCCTCCCCCATGGGAGAGCGGCAAATATTGCCCAAACACACAAACAACACGTTAATCATTTCGTTCCCCTTCCTATTCACGTCACACTTCTTTTTTCTGTTCCATTGTAGCCAGGTCCTCCAAAATTGTGCAAGCCATATTTATCGCGGTATACTTAAAATGATCGTATATATGGGACCGTATACAGAAAGAAAGGATGTTGGATATGACGAAAAAACGAGCCATTGTATTTTCAGGCGGTCGTCTTAATGAAGAAGATTTACAACAAATACAACCCGATGATTTTATTATAGGTGCAGATAAAGGTGCCCTTTTCCTGATAGAACACGGTATTACGCCTCATGTCTCTGTAGGAGATTTTGATTCGATTACTTCGGAGGAACAAGAAAGGGTGAAATCAGCAAGCCAACGTATGCTTGCGTGTGATCCAGTACTTAAGGACCTAACAGATACAGAACTCGCTTTAGAAATCGCTATGGACGAACAAGCAGATCATGTACTCATGCTCGGTGTGACTGGTACTCGGATGGACCACACATTAGCCAATGTTCAAATATTAGTACGGGCTATGCAGCATCATATTAGTTGCGCTATCATGGACGCACATAATTATATCGAGCTGACCGGATCAACGCTCGAGATCCAGCCTATGGGCTATACATATGCATCGCTGATTCCAATGACCGCCGAAGTAACAGGTATACAACTGGAAGGATTTATGTATCCACTTCATAATGCAACCCTTAAAATGGGACAATCACGTGGTGTTAGCAATAAGCTAACGGCTGCAAAAGGTACAATTTCTATTAAAAGCGGTCTACTACTCGTTATTCAAAGCAAGGATTAATTATGACATTGTTGTAACTATTTCGAAAGTTGTTCACCTACTCAAAACCCTTGATTAACAAGGGTTTTTCCGTTTTCACAGGTTCTAGAATCATTTTATTTTTTACAAATTGTAATTTTTAATCGTTTTTTAATAATTACGACGTAAGCCTTGTCCCTCAAGCATTTGAGAGTAGTTTTCCAACTATTAGGTGGCTTCAAAACTGTTATACTCAACGCTGTCAGTTAGTTAGCAACTCAGCAAATTATTGCACAAATCAATTTTTGGAGGTATTTACAACATGAATATGCATAAAATCATAAAAAAGGTAATTATCGCAGGAGTCGCTGCCACGATCGGCTTTGGTACTTTTGCCATTGAGGGAACAAATACAGCACAAGCTGCTACTGCTACTACTACCGTAGGTCAAAAAGTAATTAACTACGGCAAAAAATATATGGGTACTCCTTATAAGTTTGGAGCTTCCACAAGCACCACACGCAATTTTGACTGTTCTTCTTTCATGAAGCACATATTCAAGAAATACGGAGTCGATTTGCCGCGTACTTCCGTTCAACAATCTAAAGTCGGACATGCCGTATCCAAGGCCAATTTGAAAAAAGGGGACTTAGTGTTCTTTTCAAGCGGTAGCCGTGCCACAGGACGTAACATTACTCACGTAGCAGTATATATGGGCGGGGGTAAAATTTTACACACTTACGGCGGACCTGGGGTGACCATCTCTGATTTGAACTCTGGCAACTGGAAAAGAACATACATTAAAGCACGTCGCGTGCTGTAATGTAACACTCATTTGAAATAGGTAAGCCGGGACGAAAAGTTCCGGCTTTTTTATATAACTTATGCTATTTTGCTTCGGTTGGCGTTCTGAGTGAATACCCAATACCTCTTTCCGTTCGAATCATTTTAAACTTTTGTCCTCTATCTACTTTAACCCTTAAATGCCTGATGTACACATCTACTACGTTCGTATCAGCGATATAATCATGTTTCCAAACATCTTTTAAAATTTGCTGCCTGCTGCAAACTTGGTTAAGATGTATTGCCAGATGTAGCAAAAGATCGAATTCTTTCGGAGTTAATTCCAGTTTTCGCTCCCCTCTGCTCACCATTCTGCTTGCAGTGTCTATATGTATATCCCCCGCTTCGATTGCCCTTTTCACATCACGTTCAACACCAAAAATTCGTAATAAATTAGCCACTCTAGCCTGAAGAACTCTAGGATAAAAGGGCACTACCATTACATCATGAGCTCCTTGTTCAAAGCAGGAAACCATATGTGCCTCTTCATCTGATGAAATCATTGCAAGTATCGGGACATGAGGATGGTTCTGCTGCAAAATGCGAATCAAGCCTTGAGTGCCCGCCTGTTCATCTTTAATGTTTAGGAGTAGCAAACTCACAGGATGCTGAGCTATATAAGAGCGTACATCCGACGTATTACGAACATGAACCACCTGATAACCTGCCTGCTCCAATGGACGAACGAATACAGCGGGCGCTTCATTTTCATCCACAAGTACAATTAACGGGCTCATCTTTTTCACCCACCTGGTTTGGACATCGCATTACATATTGGATACGAACAAGTTTGTTATAAGCCATTAAACATATTTGTATTAGTGTAACAAAAAAGCAGAAAATCATTCTCTGAAGAATGGCTTTCTGCTTTAAGGTTTATGGTTTTTAGCCCAAATAACGATGATATAGACTTCTTGCTTTGGCCACGTCCTTTGTCCCATGGATCAGCGCTCTGCCATCTGCAAAAACCACCAAGCGATGCTCTCCCACACTAAAGGAAACCAGATACGAATTCCACTCTACGTTTCCCTCGCCTAATGCTGCAAATCTATCTGCTATCTCTGCGAGATTCAGATATATCCGGTTGGCAGGTCTTATTTGAACGGTATCCCTACCGCACAAAACATCTGTTTTCTGCCGATGAGAGGTCGATAAATAGGGATACGTCGGTTGGCTACCGCAAGAAGGACAATTCGACTTTTTGAGACGATCCACTGCTATTGCTACATATTCATTTTTCCACAAATCAAACGAAAGCAATTTTCCTCTCAAGTCCTCGGGATATCCACCAAGAAGTTTGAAAGCTTCTGTAGTCTGATTAGCGGTGACCATTTGTACTGCCTGCGGAATAATGCCGGCTGTATCACATGTTTCTCCTCCAAACGGTACAGTTCCCATCAGACAGTGTAGACAAGGTGTTTGACCCGGTAAAAAAGTGTAAGTTACACCGTAGCTACCCACACATCCTCCATAAATCCAAGGAATATGATGCTTGAGAGCCATGTCGTTCATAAGAAGCCGAGTATCGAAGTTATCGGTTGCATCCATCATGAGATCCACCCCCTGGATCAACTCTTCCAGCTCTTCTACCCCAACATCCAAAACATGTGCATGGATGACTGTTTGCGAATTAATAACCTTTAATCTTCGCTGGGCCGCTATTGCTTTGGGACACCTTTGCGCTGCATCACTTTCCTGAAAAAGCTGCTGGCGCTGCAAATTGCTCCATTCCACATAATCCCGGTCTACGAGACTTACCGTACCTACGCCTCCACGAACTAGCGTTTCTGCAATGCCTGTACCCAGCGCTCCAACACCTATGATTAGTACGTGAGAAGAAGCAAGCCGGCGTTGGCCTGCAGGCCCAAAGGGTGCAAACCTTTCCTGTCTGGAATAACGATCAATTTGTGGTGTTCCAGCACCGGATTTTTCAGATATCCTCATCCTTGAACCATGCCTTCTGTTGGGCTGCTCGCTGAAGCATATCGTTTTACAGGTATCATCCCTGCCTCAAAACCATATCTGCCTGCACGCACAGCCAGCTTCATGGCCTCAGCCATTTTCACAGGGTTCTTCGCTCCCGACACAGCTGTATTTAGGAGAACACCATCTGCTCCCAACTGCATCGCCATTGCTGCGTCACCAGGTGAGCGAATACCTGCATCGACGATAACCGGAACTTCTGCTTGCTCAATAATTAACTCTAATGAAAACGGATTGAGCAAACCATGTCCTGTACCAATCGGTGAGGCACCAGGCATAATGGCATGTACTCCAAGCTCTTGCAGCCTCTTTGCTAGTATCACATCATCCGATATGTAGGGCAGTACGACAAAGCCTTCCTCTAGCAGTTTTTCACTAGCCTTCAACGTTTCAAAAGGGTCAGGCAACAGCGTTTTGCTATCCCCAATGACTTCCACCTTAATCATGTCGCACAAGCCAGAGGCTTTTGCCAACTTGGCAATACGGATTGCCTCTTCTGCTGTTGTTGCTCCTGCTGTGTTGGGAAGAAGTGTATACCGGCTCAAATCTAGCGTATCAAGAAAATGTTGCTTATCCCGTTCCTCCAAATTCAGTCTGCGCACAGCGAACGTTAATATTTCTGTCTCAGCAGCCTCTACAGCCTGGGATTGGATATCCAGATCCGAAAATTTCCCTGTTCCCAGCAACAACCTTGAGGTAAATGATGCTTTTCCAATGGTTAACATGATCAACCGCCTCCTACAAAATGTACGATTTCTAGGCAATCTCCATCCTTAAGTACCGTCTCATGATGATCTTCACGGGTCAATATATGCCGATTCAGCTCTACCACTACGGTTTTCACCTTTAAATCAAGTTCATGCAGCAATTGATCCACATGAGTGATTCGATTAGAAATGGTCATGCTCTGTCCGTTAATGATCAGCTTCATAAGCTTTCCTCCTTGAGGAGTTCAGAAGAAAATTTGCTTATTCCAAGTCCAGCCGCATCAGCCCCTTTAAGCATAGCTGCCATCGCTCGCCCAGTCGCATCACTAAGCAAGACACCGTTACGATAATGCCCGACTGCAGCATAGACGCCCTCTACTCCAGGAACAGGGCCAATGAAAGGACGCTCCGCAGCTGCCTGTGGACGTAAGCCCGCCCAAGCACGTATAAAAGAAGCTTCTTGTACACGCGGCAACCAGGCAGATGCACGTACTAACAGTCCTTTTAAGCCTCCTACGGTCACCTCTTTGTCATATTGATGTGGAAGACTCGTAGCCCCAATCCAAAGCTCGTTATTCTGTTTAGGCACGAGGTAAACATCATCGGCATAAATGGTATAATCCAACGGATGGTCCTTCAAGGAGACTGCTACCACTTCACCCTTGACTGGATAAAGAGGATAATCAAATCCAATTTGTTCTAGCAATTTCAAGCTGTCCAAGCCTGCGGCAATCACGACCTGATCGCAGGAAAAAAATCCACTATCCGTTCGCACACCGCAAACTCGGCCGTCCTGTATGATCAGTTCCTCAGCATGAGTTCCAGACCATATTGTTGCTCCCAGCACCGCAGCTGCCCCTGCATAAGCACGGCAAAGCTGAACAGGGGCCACTTGTGTCTCCTTTGATCGGTATATAGCCCCAATTACTTGATCTGCCAAGCCCGGAATCCGTCGAGCCAATTCCCTGGCATCCCACCAAATAGGGCTATCATCCTCTCGGATATTCGCAGCATTCCAGCGTCTCTGGCCCTCTGCTTCTGAACGAAAAGGGGTCACAAAACCTTCTGTACGAAAATCAACTGAAATACCCGATAAACGCTCCAAATCACAGACAAGGTCAGGGAAAGCATCTCGACTTGCGCGAGCAAATCGCGCCAGCTCAAGGTCTGAGAACTCTTCGCTTTCCGCTGCCAGCATTCCCGCCGCTGCTCCTGATGCTCCCTCACCGGGGATCCATCGTTCCAGCATAATTGTACTTCGTCCCTCCTTAGCCACATGATAAGCAATGGCACTGCCGATCACACCTCCGCCTATGACCAAGCATTCTGCGTGTCCTATTGCTTTTTTCTCTGTATGTGTCTTTGACATATGTTCCGTGTCTCCTCTCCGGTGAGCATTCTGCTTTCCCTTCGTCTCGTTTTCTTGCTACAGGTCGTGAACTACAAGATCTACCATTCGCCTATATTCCATCGCTGCTGCAACGGGTGACTCTGCTTCCCATATACCAGACATCACCGCAATTCCGCTTGCTCCGGCATGATAGAGCTCTGGAACATGATGAGGTTGTATGCCTCCCAGCGCTATCACCGGAATGGCCGACAATCTGCAAATGCGTTCAAGCTGTGCTACACCCCGCGGTACAAGACCGGCCTTACAATAGGTCTCATATACATGACCAAATAGTACATAGTCTGCTCCCCCCTGCTCAGCGGTCTGCACCTCCTCCAAGGAATGTACAGACACTCCACAGCGTGTACCCACTGGAAGCAGACTTTTCGCATCCATCACAGATAACCCATTAGCAGGTAGCTGGACAGCTCTTGCCAAGGTAAGTAAAGCTACGTCCATACGGTCATTTACTACAATTTGCTGCAAAGGAACTTCCTGCTCGATCATGCTACGAGTCAAAGAAAGCAAAGCAGAGGCACCCTTCTGTTTCGAACGTGCGTGTACATAATGAATATAAGGACAAATAGCGGCTGCCACTTTGGGTACATCCACACAGGAGACACTTTCCATCGTAATTACGTGTAATTCGATCTCATTTTCACCTCACTTGGACTAAAAAATATAAAATAATCGTATAAGCTGAACTATATTGTTGCAGCTCCCTATTGGGTAATATCATACGGAGCCAGCCACATGTACCAGCAATAATGAAAGGAGATCATATGTAAATCCGTCTACGGAAGCTCGAACAAATGAAGATGAACGAAACGCAAAAAGCCACTTCCCAGAGGAAGTGGCTTGACAAACGTTCAAAATCGAACGGACTATTATATCCGTAAACGTATATCGTTCCCTGCGCAAACAAAAGTAAAGAGCTACTACCTTGTTTGTACAGTACTCACTTCCCTACGCTGGCATAACCCAGATCAGGTACAAAGGGTCCGAAATCCATTTTTTTCGTCTCAGCCGCATGGGCGGCTCCCCTAGTGTGACTATTTTATTGTATCAGCTAAAGATAGCTTAGCATATTTTCCTAATTCTGCAAACCCCACCTTGTGTGAAATCTGTCAGAACTGGATTTTAGTTAACTTTACTAGACCACTCTTCTACATTCCACGTTTTGGTTACCCAATCCTCGTAAAAGTCCGGTTCGTGGGATACAAGCAATACGGTCCCTTTGTATTCCTTCAAAGCGCGTTTGAGTTCATCCTTTGCTTTGACATCCAAGTGGTTGGTAGGCTCATCAAACAGTACCCAGTTGCTCTCACGCATTAACAGTTTACAAAGGCGGACTTTAGCCTGTTCTCCACCACTAAGCGCAGACAAAGGCCGGGTGATATGCTCATTCTTCAAACCACAGCGCGCCAAATGCGCTCGTACTTCATGCTGATTCAAATGCGGAAATTCATTCCATACATCGTCAATCGGTGTAATTTTCTCCGCCTTTACTTCCTGTTCAAAATAAGCAGGCTGCAAGAAATCCCCTTGATAGGTTTTTCCGCTGATTGGAGGTATTTTCCCGAGAATGGTTTTGAGCAACGTAGACTTACCAACACCATTGCAGCCAACAATTGCGATCTTTTCGCCACGTTCGATCGTCATGGACATTTTAGGCAAAAGGGCATGAGTGTAGCCAATTTCAAAATCAATACCCTCAAAAACTGTTTTCCCGCTCGCACGGGCTTCTTTGAACTGAAAGGTTGGCTTTGCAGCTTCTTCAGGCTTATCAATACGTTCGATCCGATCAAGCTGCTTTTCACGGCTTTTTGCACGGCCTGATGTAGATGCGCGCGCTTTATTGCGCTGAATAAAATCTTCCTGTTTCTTAATATATTCCTGCTGCTTCTCATATGCATCAATATGCTGTGCTTTGTTCAGATCCGCCATTTCAAGAAACTTTTCATAGTTAGCTGAATAGCGGGTCATCTTAGCAAATTCAAGATGGTAGATTACATTAACAACTTGGTTCATAAATTCAGTATCATGTGAGATGAGGATAAAAGCATAGGGATAATCCTTCAAATATCGCGTAAGCCATTCAATATGCTCCACATCCAAATAGTTGGTAGGCTCATCCAGCAGCAATACATTTGGCTTTTCCAACAGCAACTTAGCAAGAAGCACCTTTGTCCGTTGCCCACCACTAAGTGCTGCTACATCCCGATCCAGTCCGATGGCAGAGAGACCTAATCCATTCGCCATTTCTTCAACCTTCACATCAATGAGGTAAAAATCCCCCATATCCAATTGCTCTTGAATTTCTCCCATCTGTTCCAGCAAGACTTCCAACTCTTCGGGAGAAGCCTCTCCCATTTTGTCTGTAATTTGCATCATTTCCTTTTCTAGTTCCAACAAAGGAAGAAAAGCGTCTTTTAATACATCACGTACTGTTTTGCCTGGCGTCAGCTTGGTGTGCTGATCCAGATAGCCATAACGTACACGTGGAGTCCATTCCACTTTGCCTTCATCTTTAAGCAACTTTCCAGTCAGAATGTTCATGAGTGTCGATTTACCAACACCATTAGCTCCTACCAATCCTACACGTTCCCCCGCAAGTAATCGAAAGGAAACATTTTTAAATAATGCACGGTCCCCAAAGTTGTGGGATACATTTTCTACAGTCAATAAACTCATAAGCTGTTTTTGGCTCCTTATTGTCATCGGCACTGCCGAGTGTTCTTATTTCATCAATCTTTCGTTTCTTTCAAAGCTTTATTGTAGCACATTCGGCACCCTTATCGGAACATTGAAAACAGCGAATTTTAAGGTTTTCAGATGGAGTGGCCTAAAAAAAGAAAACCAGCTAATGTTAGTCAAGGGGTCCACCAACATTTTAACGAAAATATATGCTAAGGACATGGCTTATTTTTTTGCCCTCATTGCCCTTATTAATCCGGATTTGAAAGTAGTAGAAATCGACATCGGCCAACTTGATATTGGTCAACTTGCTTCCCAAAAGTCGGTAAATAGCAACGTATTGACAATCAATATGTCTTGAAGGTTTTTCGCTTGCTAAATCATATCGAATTAGCGCTTAAGCTCCTCTTCGGTAGGTACATAAAGAGTTTCTTTGCTTCTTTTGGCAATTTAAGCTTCAAGCTCAGTTCTAAGATGTTGAACCAGACTCTAAGATAAGCATAATGGTAAGATCGGAATTATTGCGTTGAAGTTAGTATGCAGAAGCTTACAATTCCAAATAATGAATACCTTAATAATTGATAAGTTCTAATAACAATTAAAAAACAGAACTCTATGTAGACAGTCCTCATGAGTATCGAAGGAATAATAAAATGGAGAAAATGTAATTATCCCGGCCTGGGTTCCGGACCGGGAAGAAATAAAATAAAATATAATTGGATTTATTTATCTTTCAGCAGACATGGCAATTTCTTTTGATTCATGAACTGTTCCAAATGGATGCTCAGGCGGTGCATAGATAACGTATATCTTAAGGGGCATATTTCCTGTATTAATTACATTGTGCCATTTTCCAGCAGGTATCATAATTGCATAGCCATCATAGGCCATCACTTGAAAATCTAATTGGTCTTTCCTATCCCCCATTTGAACAAGTCCCTGACCTTCTTCAATACGTATGAATTGATCAGTTGTTGGATGAGCTTCTAAACCGATATCATCGCCAACATTAATGCTCATCAGAGTCACTTGTAAATGTTTTCCTGTCCATATAGCGGTACGATAATTTTTGTTTTGTTTTGCAGCCTGGTCCATATTCACTACAAATGGACTTTGTCCATAATCTCTTAATATTGTCTTTTCATAGAGATTACTGTCGTTATTATACCAATTGTAGTATTGAGGATCATAACTCCGATAATTGTAATTACAGCTGTTATACATAGGAATATGCCATGGAAAGTGATGGCATGATTTATGGTACATACTCATTCTCCTTTATTTGATTCAGTGTTTACTTATCATATGCGGCTGCCTATATAAAGGACTAAAAAACCTTCAACAATAGGCAAAAGCCTAATTGATGCCAAGACAAAAATATTCACAAGCGTTTTCGTCCTTCACTTCAAAAGACGTTATTACTTAAAGTTACATTTAATAACACATACTTCCAAGTGGTATCATCTTCTTTGGAACTCCCCCGGTAAGTCGAGTATTAAATTCCATTTATTTGACTCACTCTTTAAAAAAGCAGTGACCAAAAAGGCAAAAGACTAGGCTGGCACTGCTTCTATTGGCTATCGGCTTGGCTTGGAGATTCGTCTATTTCTCTGCCCATTTCAAAACAAAGTTCTTCCCGGCTAACGTCATATTAACCTCCTATTAAAACAGGCCAACCTTTTGGTTGACCTAATAATACGAAACCCACCCCGGAGGGTGATTATTTTAAGCTGTTATGATATTGGTACTCAAAATAACCAGCAGCTGCCGCAGATTTTTCATCCGTAAAACGCTCAGTCGCTTGAAAAGGGGTTGGATATGAATCTCTATAAAAATATTTCATTCCAGTACCCGGTTCTATGCCACCAATAATAGATTGCTTTCGGACGACTCTTCCACCACCAAACCCATAGTTATTGTAATACCTGTCTCCAACTGGAATACCTTGGATAAACGCGATCATACCCACATCATCTATTGTGTTATACCACTCCTCTTGTGAAATGAGTGGTAGGGTGAACGTATAGGAAATGCCATTCCGTGCTGCTTTTTCGTTATGGACATTAATCAGTCGAGCCAGATCTTCCTGAATGGTGCGAACAATGGTGGAACGGCGTATTTGCTCAAAGGTTAATGAATTGTTCAGTAACGAAATGGGGGTCTGACCCTCAAGCTCTTTTTGAAACCCCTCCACCCATCTGTGATTCTGCGCATCATAGGCATGTAGATAATTATCCAGGGTGAATCCCACACTATTGCCTGCGGAATCAACATAGGCATAAGGCTTTTTTTCGCTCCACTTGGGGCCTATAACCGCTTGTCCATACGCATCTTTATAGGATGATGAAGCGAACGTATAATAACCATCATAATCCAGTATCACAATAGCTGGTATGTAATTCAATAACGCACGTTGTGCTGCTGTATCCCCATCAGTGCCCATATTAAGGAAGAAAGTGTGCAAGAACGTGGCCAGCGCTTCTTCTTTATCTACACGAAAAAACTTATCTGATCCATATCCGGCCTCGCGTTCCTGACGTTCATTCTGTGAGAGCACAACACCTGCATCCTGAACTGCGGTACGGAGAGCAGACGTATATTTCATTTCTAGCTGCTGTACTTCACGCTGATTCTGCACTCGTAAATCACTAACCACACCAAAGGGCAAAAAGAGTAGGATAAATATAACTGCAAAATCAGTAATCTTCATTCAAAACCATGCCCCCGTAAGAAGCTGAAACTGCCGGCTTATCGTTATCTATTCCACCCAGAAGCCATGATTTGTATAAATCCGCAGGAGTCCGATTCGTATTATATAATCGTACTGTAAAATAATCACCGGCCATCAAGGTATACCGACGTATCTGTTCCGACTTGGGCTGCGAATGATCAGGAAACAGTACAGGTAAGATTTGCGGGTTATAGTAACTATCGTATACAACTTCATAATTACCCAGAAAACTGTCTGGCTTCGCCGCATCTGCATAATTCGGTACATATTTTTTGTGCATATGCTCCAAATCAACTTCGTACGTATTGCCTGTCAGCTCCAGATCACGTATAAAATCGTTATACATCGTCGGTGTAATGTAACCTTTGGTTCTTACCATATCAACAAAATGTACAGTCGAATGATATGTATTTAACCCGGATATATCATCCTGCCGTTCAGCAGCTTGAGCTGCGGGTACGATGTACAAAAGTAATACAGCTAGCAGTGCTCCCAACAGCTTAGATATTGTTTGAACCACTTCAGTCCTCCCCCAATTTCTCAAAACGTACAGATGTTATGTCTCCACTCCCATTACGCTGTGAGTACATGGCATATATAGAGGAAGCATCCAAGGTAGATACATCAGGCTCAAACGGTTCAGAATATACATCGTACTCTGAACCGTCAACTTGAACCGAAATCCCCTCCTGCAAGTTCAAGCGAATGGTCTGAATGACTTGAGTCCCTTTAATCCGTTGCGGCGTCTCCACCCCTATAGTACGGGAGATCCGTCCCTCAGATTGCTCCTCCTGCTGCGACCTTAATTCCAGTGCGCTATCCAGTTGACTGGACAAGTTTGCTGCTGCTGCACATGCGGTTACAAATAGAATAACTGACACACCAAGCCGCAGCATACTTGAAGCGTGATCAGACATACTCACGACTCCCTTATAACTATTATTCTTGCTGTACTACTTAAGACTGGGTAAACAACAACCCACGTACCACGTTAGATTTGTCTTTAACGATTTCAGCCTTGAATTTACCACTTGGATTTACATATTCATTCTCCTTTTCATTCAGTGTATTCGCGATTTTTCCTGTCTTATCACTGCCGCCATTCACAGCGCCATACTGCTCACTGTCTGGACTAATGTTCAGAGCATTTCCGTACCACTGTCCTGACATGTTTTTGCCAGTTTTAATTTGAATACCGAACTGGTCCTTTCCCTGAAACTTCCGCAGCGCATTGGTTACCTGGGAGCCGCTAATCGTTGTGCCGTCGTATACCGTAAAAGAGGCTTGAGACAATTCGGTCTGGATATCGGCGAAATTGTTTTGTGCCGTTTTAGTGGCTTCCTGAGCTGAGATAAACAGTATAACTACAATTGTGATTAGTGCGATGGTCAAAAAAATCCCAGCGGCTACCTTTAATGCCGTTGATGCATTATTCATCTTTTTCTCTCCTCAACTTGTAATATTGGTTAAGCATTATTGAACTTACTTACTGAATTTTTTGTATTTGCTCATAATAGCTATCCATTTGAACAAAGCTCATTCCAATCAGTGGAATTACCAAATATAAAAAGATAAGACCATACATTGGGGCAAAACCAATCATCCTCCCCCAGATCGCCTTGCTGTCTATTATTTTTTCATACTCCTGTTTTCTTTGTTCAAAATAGTAGGACATATGGGATTCCAAATCATCAAATGCCTCTCTAATGGTAATTTTACCCAAAGATAAATGGAGCTTGTCCACCAGACGTTGAAATTCCGGCAAAGGTGCTTCTTCTTTCAACAAATCGAGAGCTGCCTCTGGCCCATGTTCATAATGAAGCAGACATTTTTGCAGAGGTCTTTTGAAGATTACTGAAAATCTATTCAGCCACTCCAATATTTCCTCGACAGACATTCGTTCCATAACCCGTAAAATGGAAATAACCGTTTGAAACTGATAGACCTCATGCTTCATGTCCAAATGACGCATTTTCCGTTGCAAATATAATAAAAGTATGGGCATTTGGTAGGCTACATACCCAGCAATCATACTAATCAGTACTTCCCACCACTTTATATATTCTTCATTCCAATCTTTCAGCTTTTGGAGGATTCGATGAGTATTCCTGGATAGCTGCTCTGGAGTAGCTGTGCCATTAGCATAATGTTCTAAAGAAGCGTACGTTCGCTCGTATGTGCTGTCCGCTTTCATGTTCAACATTTGCATGATTTTGCGGTCAATCTCACTCTGCTTCAAAGCTTCCTTTTCCTCTGTCGGACTTAAACGTCCAAACATTTGCCCCGATTGTACTGGCGCGTGAAGGATATGCGTTTTTTCAGCTCCATGTAAAACAAATATAGTACTAATACTAAGCACTAATCCTAAGATAAAAAGAGCAATTCTGCGTATGTAGAGCCACTCGAGCTTTACCTCCGCACCACTTTCCTTTAAGAGTCGGGTTATCTGGAAATAAGATGACATATGCTGCCGAGGAATTAGAGAATCCACCATATTACGAATGATGGGCATACGATATAACCTCTGCTCCCACACCCTCCGCCCTTTACCCGCACGATATCCTGTCTCGTCGGACTGTTGCAGTTTCTGTAACAGAAAGTAGGATAGGATGATAACAATGTAAACGGTCAATTTTGTGATATAACCCAATTTCCCTTGATAAAACTCATCCATGGATGGAAAGCTGGATCTCGCCCATCTCTCGATTGGGGTAGTAAAGAAAACAGGGGCCAGAGCGATCACGTTTAAACTTTTTAGCAGGTAGTCCAGTTTATTTCTCCTCAGCAACTCCAACTGAATTTCGCGTGCAAGACTGCTTAGCCCCTTTAAATAAATGGAACCACCATCCTCAACCCGATCACCAAACTCCATGACCATATACGAGATACCAGCAAAGGCTTTTAAAAACCGATTTGGAGCTGATTCATAATATCTTTCGAGGGCCTCGTGGGGATCAGCATCTGTCAGCGCCTCATGGATGAGCCGTGCATGTCTTCCAGCCTCTGCCTCTGCTAAATCGCCTGCTTCGGATATGGCTTCTTCCACCATACCGTGCTGATGATAGTGATGACGTACATTGGCGAACAATTCGATCATTTGCCCAAGTAGCCTTTTTTCCATTTGGCTCGTGGTCACGTCTATAATAAGGCTGTTGATTACCACTCCGCATAAAACGGCCAATACAGCAAACTCTATTCCTGGTTTCATCATCAACAGCACAACGCCGCTGCAAGCAAAAGCCCCCCAAATGAACAGTATCATCTTCATGGTCTGCAGACGAAGCTTATACTCATCGTATGCATGCTGACCAGCTAGTCGCTTACGAACACTTGTGATGTATCCAGCTGTGATAGGGACCCTCATAAACAGCGTATACAATTTATGCATTAAAGTTTGAAGTTCCCGTTGAAGTACCGCTTTTCCCTTTCGTGCTTCCTGTACAGAATGAATTCTACCTCTGCGAACTGCATAGCTCTTATGCTTATGCAACCCATACAAAGCTGTATATAGAACTGCAAATCCCCCACCTGATATAAGCAAAACCCACAATAAAATTTCTTTAAGACTCATAGTCTTCCTCCCAATAACGGGTCAAAAAACTGCGGAAATCTGCCGCATCGTTTGCATTCATCTGCTCACACATTTCTTCTACACTTTTAGCTGTTAAGGGCTCCATTGGTATATAGCTTCCATTTCGATATTCCATAACATGGCGATAGCTATAGCTCGATGAAGCATTGGGACCTACATTCGTATGCTCCTCTGAATTACGCGGTACACATTCGGTGATCCGTTCGATATAACGCCGCCCTTGCGCATCACGCTTGAGATGAACATCAAAGTTAATGACATGCACTACCTGTTCTTCAGCAATACCTTCATGCTGAAATACTCCTGTTTTGAGCAGTGAATTACGAAGTGAAAATACAAGATCACGAAATGTTTTAGCATGGTGAGTAAAAATAGTGAACAAACTAGCAACCTGCGACATTTGAATCATCCAAGCAGCTACTTCATCACTCGCTACTTCGCCTAGAATATTAACGGTTCCATCTGTTTTTTTCTGCAAGTCAAGACCTTGTTGCCCTGAAATATGATCTGTTTCTCGAAAAGTAAGAATATTACGGCGACTGTAAATGCTGCGTAGATGCAGTTCAAAGGCCATTTCCTGAACGCGAAGCGTATACGAAGCGTAAATATGCTTGACCATCGCCATTAACAATGTTGTCTTACCTGAACCCTGCGCACCTGTAATTGCAGTAATCCGACTGCCTTTCATTAGATATGATAGTAGCTGGATTGGAACATCAGCGTTTTGTCCCCTAATTAACTGTTCGAGCGAAGCGCTTTGAATATCAAATTTACGAACAAAGAAAGCCCATGATTCAGAGAAAGGCGGGCGCACTACTACTACCCGTGATCCATCCTTCATCTCATTGACCTTATAACCATTCGCTTCAGAAAGCTGTCCTGGGTAATTGTATTTGTAAATATTTTGACATACCCTTTTAAGCTCACGTTCCGATCCAAAGGAGAGGAATGAAAGGTGGATAGTTTTACCTTTGTAGAAAATCCATACACTCTCATATCCATTCATTATGGGCGCAGAGGTTTGTTCAAATGCATACCTATCTGAAGGCCACTGTGGTGATGAAGAAATACTCCCTTCCGGCACACCACTTACACCCCCACTTACACCATCGATCCTCTGGTCACGAATATCATCAATGACAGAAAAACCTTTGTAATGTTGATAAATCCGCTGCACAATAATATCCACTTTCTCCATAAAGGAAAGGGGACGGTATTCACAGTCATAGATATAGCGGATATCCTCTGTCGTTACGAAATAGCTTCCATCCTCTTCACCTTGCTGTGAATACCTCATTTCGGCTAAGTCATAAGTATCCAGCAAACGTGATAGTGCATCCGCGCCAAATTTCTGCTGATATTGGTAAAAAATAATTTCGAATTGATCTTGTGTGCTAAACAACTCAGGTCTGGAGAATGGCATAACAGTATCGGCGATTTTCTCGTTCAATCCGTAACCGTTAATCAGAAGCTCACTCATCAGATTTTTAACAAAACGTTTATCTCCACTGCTGCCATTGGCACAGTCCTTTAACGCCCTTCGTAGTTCTGCCCTTTGATGGATACGCCGCCTATATTCCTCTTCATGTAATCCGGCATCCGCCATCTGGCTATGACTTAGTTCATGAAGCGCATTTTTGATATACTCTATCAATGTTTCGAATGTGGCATCTTCGCTCTTTGGTTCTACCCGAAGAGCTGAATGTTGCGAGTGAAGATTTCCTCGATATTTAAAAATAATCAGTACGATGCACAGTAGCACAATGCAGGTAATAATTAATCCGTTGATCATATGAGCGGACAGCATTAAGCGCCCCTCTCCAAAGCCTTGAGCCGAAGATCGGACTCTGCCGCCTCCAGAATAGCTTTGCTAATCTGCCGTATGCTCTGCGCCCATCCTACAGACATAAAAGGCTTACGTTGCTGCTCTTTTCCACTTCGCACCTCGCGTTGCACATGACCAATCACATCCCTGCGGTTCCATGCATCCATAAAGTCGGTGCTGTAAGGGACTGTAAGCAAAGTACCCTTGTAGCCATATCTCCTGCGGATATTCGCTTCATTCGCTTGTGAATGCACATCATATTTTCCAAGGACAACTAATATGGGTAATGACGAATATGTGGATAATGGAGACACAGATTCAAAATAAGCGTCCAACTCACGCATATTCTGAGTGAGCGAAAGAACGGCCAGTTTGGCTTGTGCACATGCTTCATGCTGTACAGCCCCCCAGCCTACTCCACTCCCTGCATCAATCAGCGTTAAATCATAATATTGATTTGCTGTATCAATTACCACTTTTACAAGATCAGGGGAAAGTAGCGGCGGTGCAGCTCCAAAACCAGAGGTTCCCTCAAGTACATCCAGAGCGTGTTCTAGTACAGGTGTCGTATAGTTACGAATATTTTCTCTAGACAGCGTCCCTCTCAGAACTAAACGTGAAACAGCATCCCAGCCCCCTTCCTGAATCTGTAGACTTGGATCGTCCATGCCATACTCCTGTATAGGAAATCCTGATTCAATACCGGTATGCCTACGGCCCAAATGAGTCAACAAAAGTCTTCCTCTATATAAATTACCTATGGTAATTGCTATTGCTACCGCTAATGAGCTACTTCCACTCGCTCCCTTAGTGGGGCTCCAAAACAAAATGGTGCTCATGCTCTCCTCCTTTCCGCACGCTTTAGCGCACGACGACTTTCTTTTATCTCCCAACTCATCCATTCTCCAATACAACGGCACAATTCTCTCTTATATATTCTGGATAGAGGTTTTAACAGAAGCTGTTTTTTATGCTCATTTTCCAGCTTTAGAGCAAGCTGTCCTTCATCCCATGGCAGTACATACGGCTCTGGTTGCCATAAGGCAGGAAAGCGATTCATGTATTCCCACAAATACGCCTCCTCCACACCGCAATCCACTGCCTGTATAAATAGCTTGTGAAATACAAGATCTTTGGGAAATCCAGGTTGGCCAAACAAATGCTCAAGCCAATTCTGTCCGCTGTGCATTAGCATGTGGCTATAATCACTGACCCAAACCCGGAGTTCCGAAATTTTCCAAACAGAAATTGGACAAAAATCAGGTAGCTCTACATCCAAAATAACAATGTCATAAGTCTGTTCTGCCTTTTGATCAGCCAGCATACCGATATGCAGATCTTCCCATGCTGTAAATCCAATCGCCACATCGAATCCACAAAACTGTGTAATGGGTAGTGGTTTATCGAGCATTCCTATGCTGTACCGATATTGTCCCCGCAGTGTAGCGTCCACAAGCAGTACCTGTTGGCCTGAAGCTGCCAATACGCTGCTGATGTATAATAAAGTATCGCTTTTGTCACAAAGACCGGCAAATATCCATGTTTTCATACTTCCGTTCCTTTTCTCTCATTTATTTGGCATACGGATCAGAGCTACCACCCTGCGTTAGAATCTTCGTTTGTTCTTCGTGGTCCTGTTCCTCACTCCCTGTATCATCAATTCCACTTACTGCATCTTCAATAGTTGTGCCTGCATGCTGAGCTGCAACCTCCTCACTTAGACCTTTTTCCACAGGTGTTGAAATCACATTGTTTGATGAATTAATTGCATTTTCTAGAGAATTTCGTAGCTGCTTGGACAGTTTTTGTTCAGCAACACGGACTAAATTCGGATCACTATTCATTAACGCTAACACCTGTGCATTAGGCGGATAGGTCGGTATGGCCTTGGGCTGAAATTGGGGATCTACATATGTCAGAGCATAGATGGATGCTTTATGCAGAAAGGCATCTACAATAGCACTCGAAAGGGATAGTATTTCCTGCTCATTCATAGTAACCCATACGGTTGGGCCTTCTAGCCGAGAAATCTTCTTTTTGGATAATAGAATGTAATCCTGACCTGTTGGAAATTGAATGCGAATATCTACCTCGTCCCCTGGCTTCAGGCTGCTGGGCAGTACCACCACTTTTAACTCACGGTTGCGTAGATCCTTAGGTGTAGGTTCATCAGCAGTAATCATAGCTGATGTAAGCACAGCTCCTTTTTTTAGTTCTATCTTAGCTGTAGTGCGAGAAACTTCACTTTTATTTGTCAACAAATTAGACGGGGCTTGAGAACCAGGAACCTTAATTCCCTTCAAATCATTAGATGTAATCTGCTCGCCTGGTGAAATGTCACGAACAACCGCCCAGCCTGTTTTCGCAGTCCGTTGCTCTTGTTCATACAGTTTCCATTTCTGCTCTGTCTCCACCTTTGCCTGCTTCCTGATCTCACTCATTTGATGGATATTCGCCATAAGGTAGCCCACAAAGATCATGCCTACAATACCCGCGCCAACACAACCTGCGTATATTTTTTGTTTGCTGCTTTTTCTTAGCTTGGACACACAGCTTCTCCCCTACCTCTTTAGATCTATACCTGCCTATTTAGTGCTGCTGTTTAAGGAATCTGAAACGTCTTTTCCGAGTGTCTGTAATGACTCCACGAAAAAGCTCGTCCAATACCTGATCCATTTCATCATCCCGTTCGAAAGGATCTGAATGGAACGGCAGCGCAAATACTTTATCGTGATCTAGCTCCTTTCGTAACCTGCGGACAGCTCCCGAGGGTGCCAATGGCAAGCAGTAATTCCATTTGTGTTGCGGATGACGCTGAAAAGATCGGGCTAGACCCGTTATATCCTGAACTCTCCATTCGGCCCCTGAGCCGACAACTAGCGGATAATCGGCTCTCAAAAATTCTTCCAGTCGTTCATTGTCCTGCCCATTCCCCAAGTCCAGTACGATAAATCTGTAGGATCCTCCCAGCAAGGAAATGACATCTGCACGAGATGTTTGCCGCCAATAATGAACTCCATCGACTTCAAAACGCCGACTTGAACTTGCTTGTCCAACAGGTATGCCTTCCACGACTTCTTGCAGTCGGGCAAATGCCTTAGCTGTACTATGCAGCTCAACCAAGGCTACGGAGTGGGTCTTTCGAGCCAAGTAGTGGCTCACTGCAATTGCTGTGTGCGTAGCACCGGAGCCGGAAGACACACCCAACACTGCCACTACCCTTGTTCCAGCATAATCCGATGAAGCATTACTAACAGATTTCCCTGGTTGAGCAGACTGAAAATTAGCACTGCGCCTCAGTTCTCCAATGACCTCCTCAGCAGACTGAAATCGTTCCTCAGGATGATGCCGCAGCAGCTTTCGAATTATCGGAATCAAATGTCGAGGCAATTCCCCGCGAATATACCCTTCAACTCCTGCTGTCCACTCGCTATATTTACCACCTGTACATAGATACAATAGTAACGCCCCTAGACTGTACAGGTCCGAGCGAGCATCCGTCTGTCCTGTTCCATATTGCTCTGGGGCAGCAAAGCCCACTGTGCCCAGCTTTATCGTATCCTGATCCAGCTCGGACTTATAACTCCTCGCTATCCCAAAATCGATCAGTTTAAATTCCATTTCCGGTGTCAGCATAATATTCGCCGGCTTGAGGTCCCGATAAATGACTGGCAATTGGCGGGTATGCAAATAATCAAGTACATCCAGTACCTGCAGAGCGAATGGAATGATTTGCTCCTGTGGAATACAGCCTTGGTATCCCCTCATGTATGCTTCCAGTGTAATTCCTTCGATGTAGTCCATAACCAGATATACCGCACCAGATGGAGGATACTCAAAAAAATCAACAATCCTCGGTAAACGTGGATGGCTTAGCGAAATCAACATTTCGGCTTCCGTCCGTACAATCTTCATTATTTTTGGATCGGCAATCGACTCCTTCACTGCCCAATGCTTGCCCGGCAGCTTTAAATCTTCGGCCATGAACACGCGGCTCATGCCTCCCGAACCTAACGTACGAATAATTCGGTAACGTTCACCGACAATTGACCCGAACTCTAATTGTGATGGTTGATTCATCATTCTCTTACCTCCCTTCTACAAGCAGACAACGCAAAAAAGGGAAAGCCACCGCAAAATGAAGTCTTCATAATGACATGAAAACAATTTTCGCGGGATGCTTTCCCTTGATTTAATACAAATATTTTTTAAAGGAACAATTTGGATTTATTATATAGCACACTGCATCTATTGTAAAGAATTATTTTCCATACTTGATCATATACAGGGTAATCTCATCTCGGTTATGGAAAAGCTGTTTGGCTCGCTGAATCTGCATGCCGGACTCCTCAAAGGAAGCAATCACATCATGAATAAGCGCCAAGGGCTTTTTATGCATTAGCTTGACTGTTACGATAGCCGTACCACCACTCCGCAAACTATACAGTAAATCAGTAACGAGCCTTGCCATCTGTTTTGGACTCCAACTCATATCACAAACCAGCAGATCGAACGAATTCTCTTTAAATTTGACTTCACTTGCATTTTTACGCAAAAATGTCAGATTGGCGTACTTCATCAGCGATGGCTCCATCTTGGCCGGATCAACCGCTGTAACTTTCAGTCCACGCTCCAGCAAGAAGGAAGTCCATCCACCCGGTGCTGCCCCAATATCCAGTCCCTGATGGAAAGCGCTAAAATCAATGCCGAACGTTGCTTCTGCTTCCAGTAGCTTGAATTTGGCACGCGAGATCTGTCCGTCTTCCTTCTGAAAACGAACTGCACCTCCGCTCCAATCTGATAGGTTGTCCTGAGGATGTGATACGCCTGCGTACCACGTATCTGTATCTGCAAAAACGGACACAATAACATCGGCGCCTTGTACTACTAATTCCATAGGTAGATCACTTAATTGTTCACTCAAAGCCAGCTTGAGCGCACCTGCGCTTTCAGCCCAACTGCTATTAGATCCTTTGCGTACTTGCAAAGAAACACGTTGATCTATCAATTCCCTGCGGTTACGGATAAATGCAACCAGACGCTCTTGCACTTGAACCAGATCCGTACCTTCCTCCTGAAAATGAACAGGAAACAAGTGACGCAGAAACATCGGTGGCTGGCCTGTAATCGTCTTCACTGCCTCATTTTCTTGCGCAGGTAATGTTGCTAGAAAAATTTCACCAGGTAGAAGCATCGTGCTTTTCACAGAGCCAAATAATCTTCTAAGCTCCTCCTGAGCATAGGGTGCAAAACCATGGTTGGCCGTACAAACAAATCTCGATGTCGACAAAGTGGACTCACTCTGTTCATCTGTATTCACGTATAGTTCCTCCAAAATAACGTTACCCTCCAGCGCACACCCGGATCCAGGGACGTTCTCCATCCCATTCCAGCTCAACTGGAACTTCATAAGTGTGCATAATCAATTCTTTCGTTAAAACTTCTTTTTTCAATCCAGCAGCTGCGACCTTGCCATCCCGAATCAACGCAACATGCGTAAAGAGAGGGACAATCTCCTCAATGTGATGAGTTACATAGACCACTGATAAGTCTCGCTTGCGAAGCCGATCAATCTCGACCAACATCTTTTCCCGTTCAAATAAATCCAATCCGGCACAAGGCTCGTCCATTATCAGTAGGCGAGGTTCAGCCATCAGCGAGCGGGCCAGCATTACCTTTTTACGTTCTCCTTGAGATAAGGTACCTAACGGGTGATGAATCAGATCGCCTAAATTCATACCCTCCAAAAGAGATACGGCTTTTTCTTTTGCCTCCGTCGGAATCTCCTGATAAAAACGCAAAAAAGCATACGCACCTGTAGCTACTACTTCCCAAACGGGATCTTTTAGCGCCAGCTTTTCCAGTAATGTCTGGCTAATGTATCCGATCTGCTTGCGAACTTCCCGCACATCACATTGACCATACGTTTGCCCAAGCACCTCAATCGTACCACGACTTGGAAACATATACCCTGTCATCATTTCCAACAATGTTGTTTTGCCGGAACCATTTCGACCCAGAATAGCCCAATGTTCACCTTCTCGTATTTCTAGGCTTACATCGTCCAAGATACGTCTTTCTTCCCGCTGTAATGTAATGTTCTTCATGGATATCATTCCATCACGCTCCTTATCCTGCTCAGCAAGTGTTCTACAGATTCCATTTTGTAGATGATTTCAGGATTTTTGTTTTCACCATTATATATAAGAAGCGCGGGGACACTGGAAATCCGATACTCCTGAACCAGTTCAGGAATATAGTTAATGTTGCTCTGCACCACTGCTCCTTCGGGGAGCAAATGCTCTGCTACCTCTAACATTCTACGGGCAGCCGCGCATGTTCCGCACATGGGAGTGTATACAAACAAAGCCAGCTTGCATCCCTCCCATATGGCACGGCGTGCTTCTTTTTGTCCGATCTCTTTCATCGCTTAGACTCGTTTATGATCTCTTGCATACGCACCTCAGGAATCGGCCCGTTATGCACAGTGACTCCCTCCGGCTTATTCGCATAAAGCAGTTCATACATGGCTCGGCGCCCCTGCGGACTGGAGGAATGCAAGTAAATTTCACGCGGATATAAATGTTTACTTGCAATAGCAGCAGCTACATCCTTTCCCGTCGGTTGACCCGGACCCAAATCATAATCTAACGATAGTATCGAAATTGGGTATTCATGAAGCAGAAGCAGACACTCATTCGCGTCCCTTGCCAGCTTAAAACCTGGAGGACAAGGTCGATAATCGTCCATAAACAAATACACCAACTTCTCCTCCTTCTTCCCAAAAAAGTAAGCTTACATAAGCCTCTAAGATAACTATTATTTATTTAAAATAATTTACTCCCAGCTTTGAATCATTCGAATGTCCTCCTGATGTGTCCCATCAGGTCCCGCCTCACTCTCCAAAACGACGGGAATACCTCTTACAGCTTCTTGTTCTGTTATCCAGCGTATGCCTTCAATACCAATGTAACCTTGCCCTACGCGCGCATGTCTGTCTTTTTTAGAGCCGTACGGGTGTTTGGAATCATTCAAATGAACTCCGTACAGCGCTGACCAATAACCGAGACGGTCCCCTTTTTCAAACAAAGCCTCGTCCACTCCACCGTTCCACAATCCTGCTGCATACGCATGACAAGTATCCAGGCAAAATCCGATGCTGCCAGGATCTCGACACAATTGGCGAATTTGGACCATTTCCTCGAGCGTGGTTCCCATGGGACCGTGATCCCCAGCTTGATTTTCAATTAATATTTTAGCATTTCCCTGCCAGCCTTCGAGCACATCATTAAGGCAGTTAATAATATTATGATAGCCCTCCAGCGGGTCAGACGAATGCATATGCCCAAAATGAACAACTATCCCCTTCGATCCACAGGCTTCAGCAATATCCAAATCGTTGCGTAATGAAGCAACCATCAACTCATAAAGTTCCTGACCACGTTCGCGACCATGAGCTGGATTAACGGGATATGGCGAATGAGCAATAGATTGAAGCTGGTGCTCTGAGCAGTAATCTTTACAAGCAGCAGCATCTATGGAGTTCCATTCCTTCAGCTTGAGACTACGAGGATTTTTCGGAAAATATTGAAATGAACGTCCTCCCTGCTCTCGTGCACGTATAGCAGCTTTGGAAAAGCCACCCCGCGTACTCACGTGAGAGCCGATAAGCAATTTAGGCATCATGCTGCTGCACCGGGCAATAAAATGCTTTTTTCCCCGCCAGCTCGACTCTTACAATTTTCCCACCGCTTGGAGATTCTTCTCCTTCACGGTCATATACTCGACACTGATGATCAAAGCCACCTGTGAGCGTGTCTCCCTCCATTAGAGGCATTTCCATATAACCGCCCTCCGCAGTAGCTTCACGAAGTACGGATTGAGTAGCATGATATAGCTTCTCCACTTTTTCTGGGGATTGCACAATATTTTGCACCTTGGAACCCGGTGTAAATCCGGCGATATATGCAATTTCGTCCGAATAGCAATTGCCAATCCCCGAAAAAACCTGCTGGTTTACCAGTGTTGTTTTCAAAATTCCCCGTCGCCCTTTTAGACGTGCTGTAAAATTTTCCAATGTCATACGACGGTCTAACGGATCAGGTCCCAGGTCTGACAAAGCTTCATCTGTTTCTTTAGCCGTCAGCAAGTGCAGATAACCTAAGCGCAGTCCGATAAAATAAAGCTTCGCTCCGCTAAAATCCAATTCGATCTGAACCGTACGGTCTGGACGTTGCTCCTCCGTTCCCAGATACAACAATCCTCCCAACATGAGATGAAGCACAAGCCGTTTACCCGTATTTAAATGAAAAATCAAATGCTTGCCCCGACGCTCTAAATATACAACGGTCGCACCCAGCAATTGCTTCTTAAAGGTTTCCACTTCAGTATTAATGGACTTTTCACGGCTAACCGCCACTCCAGTAATCGGAATGTCCAAAATTTGTTTTGATAATAAGATTCTGTAGTTTTCCATTTCAGGAAGTTCCGGCATATCAACATCTTTCCTTTCGTAGCTCATAGCTTTGAATTCTCATATATTTCTAAGTCATATCCTTTTATGATTTCAGCTCTTTTTGCATCCATTCCTGCAGTTCGTCCAAACTTTCAAACATCAGGTCAGGTTTTACTCCAACGGCACGAATATGTTCATCCATATTAGCGCGAGTCGTCACACCCGTCAGAATCAGAGCTGTTTTACAACCTGCTGCTGCACCTGCCGCAATATCTGTAAGCATATTATCGCCCACAACCAGAGCTTCATCCGCTCTAATGTTCAAGCGATTTAGTGCATAATTCATTAGCACGCTTGAAGGCTTGCCGATGACGACCGGTTTGACCTGTGAAGCAGCTTCAATGGCAGCTCCAATGGTACCTGCACCTGGTATAAGCCCGTCATGCGAAGGCAATTGTAGATCCGGATTTGTCAAAATAAATGTAGCTCCCTCACGAATCCAACGCATGGCAGCTGCCAGCGTTTCATATGTAAATTGACGATCTATCCCCTGTACCACATAATCAGGATGATTCTGAACAAGCTGCAAGCCAGCCCCTGTGAGTGCCTCGCGTAATCCCGTTTCACCAATACAATATACATGAGCTCCAGGGCTTTGCTGTGCAACATATTGTGCAGCTGCTAACGCTGAAGTATATACTTCATGACTAGCTGCTTCAATTCCCATACCAATCAAATGCTCGGCCACCGATTCGGGTGTGCGTGAAGCATTGTTGGTGACATATGCATAAGGTATATGCTCTGAACGCAATCGCGAAATGAACAGATCCGCACCCTTGATCATCCGATTTCCATGATAAAGTGTTCCATCCAGATCAATTAGTAACGATTTTATCGCAATCCCCTCCCCCGCTTCATTTCATACATCATAACATTGAAAATAATAATTCACCCCATGAATGGTATTCTCCTTTTTATTTAACCACCTGAATGACTTAGGGCATTAAATAATCGGTCATTTCCATTCCTCTCATCTATCTTAAGTCAAAAATGCTTATGAAGTCCATGTATTGCTGGTAAACCATCCAAAATAGCGTCATCCCTCGCTAAAAGCCGTCGCTTCCACATAGCATAAGATCATTTCTTCGTCGAATCTCATCGAAGATGCTACGTCTTCAAAGGAAATTCCCTGTATTTCCTGGGCGTACTCAAGCAACTAAATCCTTTAAATTCGATATATAGAAGCTCCAATATGACATGCCTCCATATGTGGTAGAACAAATTCGTTCATCCCATACTAATGCCCGTTTCACCTCTTGTCGCATCCTGCGCTTTCCCGGAAAATAATTTCTAGGAAAAAGAAAAGCACCGGAGCAAGCCCCGGCACCTATGCACATATCTTCTCTCCAATCATTTATTGACCGATATCAGGTACCGGTAACAACACATGCTGCTCCGCAAGCAATGAATTGGGGAATAGGCTTCGCGCTTCCTCCAGCAAAGGCTGAAGCTGCTCTTGATCTTTATACCTAGAACTAAAATGCGTCATAATTAACTGCCCTGCGCCTGCGGCTTTGGCAGCTTCCGCTGCCTGAAGCGCCGTACTATGATGATACTCGTACGCCGTATCCGCCAGATCATGCAGAAATGTGGCTTCATGAACGACGACAGTTGCATCTCGTGCCAGCACTACTGTATTCGGACAAGGTCTCGTGTCACCTAAAATAGTGACGATCCGCCCTTTTTTAGGTGAACCCAATACATCCTGAGGATGCAGAATAACTCCACCCTCTACTTCCACACTTTCTCCACGCTTTAATTTACCGTACACTGGGCCAGGCTTGATCCCGTATCGCTCCAACAGTTCTTGGTTAAGCTTACCGGGCTTATCCATCTCTACAATTCGGTAGCCATAACTGTCGATCCGATGATCCAACAAAGCTGATTCCACCCGAAATTGACCGTCATCGAACAGAACCCCGCCCGTATGCTCCACAATATGTAGTGGGTAATTGATACGAGATTGGCTGATCCCTAAAGATAGCTCAATATATTGCTGAAGACCAGGCGGTCCATATACCGTCAGAGGTGCCGTACCTCCCTGATATGCCCTGCTCGACAAAAGACCCGGCAGACCAAAAAGATGATCCCCATGCAAATGAGTGATAAATATTTTTTCAAGTCTGCTCAGCTTGAGCGGCGAACGCAATACCTCCTGTTGAGTGCCTTCACCGCAGTCAAACAACCACATGCTTCTTCGTTCCTCCAGTAAACGAAGAGCAATGGACGTTACATTTCGCTGAATTGTAGGTACCCCTGCATTTGTACCGAGAAAATATAATTCCATGACATTTACCTTCTTCCTGCTGACCAGCAAAAAACCTCCGAAGCTCGGAGGGTTTTTGCTATCCCATCTGATAAAGGTGTTAAACCTTTTCGACGTTAAAATACTGCGCCTGAGGGTGGCTGAACACCATGGCTGATACTGAAGCCTCCGGTTCCATCATAAACCCTTCCGTTAGCTCAACGCCAATGTCCTCAGGTTTTAACAATTGGAACAACGGTCCCTGATCCTCCAGATCCGGACATGCCGGATAGCCAAAGGATACCCGTATACCTTGATATCTGGCGCCGTGCCGCTGTTTCATCGTCATATCGGCAGGGTCCGGGAAACCCCAGCTATCCCTGATAATATGGTGAAGCCGTTCTGCTAACCCTTCTGCCACTTCGAGCGCTACCGCTTGAAGTGCATGTGAGCGCAGATAATCTCCGTTGTCTTTCCATTGGGTAGATAGCTTCTGAATGCCATGACCAGCGGTAACAACCATAAAACCTACATAGTCCATAACCCCTGATTCCACTGATTTCAAAAAATCAGCCAGACATAGATAAGGCTCTACCTGCTGACGTGGAAACGTAAATGTGTGCAGTACCTTGCTTACATCCGATGGATCATAGATTAGAATTTGGTTTCCTTGGGACTGAGCTGGGAAGAACCGATACATAGCACTCGCCTGAATAATTCCGTCTGTAACAGCTTCAAACATGATGCTGTCTACGGTTTCCTTCAACTGAATCGCTTTCGGATCCCCCGAAGCTAGCAGTTGCTCAACATTGCCTTTTAAGCCAAGATGATGCCCCATTAGCATCTGCATATTCACATAAGGCAGAATATAATTCAGTGGGTAGTTACGCAGTACATGGCGATCCGTATCCGGCGGGATATAGACGGGCAAATCCTGAGCAATGTTAGAACGTACAGCCCGAGTTAGCTTAGGGAGCGGCTTGACCTCCACGACCGTTGCCGCTTCCGCCTCCTGCTCAGCCTTCATGTCCTCGGCCATTTTTTTACGGGACTCAGGGTCCATAAGCTTATTGGCAATATCCAGTCCATCCATAGCATCTTTCGCATAGGCTACCAGCCCATCATACTCAGGACGAATACGATTTTTAGTAAACTTACGCGTTAAGGCAGCTCCACCAACCATTATTGGAATATCAATGTTCGCATTTTTCAAATCCTGCGCGGTTAGCACCATTTGTTGTGCCGATTTAACAAGCAAACCGGACAGGCCGATCATGTCAGCCTTTTCTTCACGATAAGCCTCAATGATGCGTTCTGGTGGTACTTTTATACCCAGATTTACAATATGGTAACCATTGTTGGATAGAATAATCTCCACCAAATTCTTACCTATATCATGCACATCACCTTTAACCGTAGCCAACAAAATTTTACCTTTTACTGAGGACTCATTCTTCTCCATGAACGGCTCTAAATAAGCCACGGATGCTTTCATTACTTCAGCGCTTTGTAGAACCTCCGCAACAATCAGTTCGTTGTTGTTAAACAAACGTCCTACTTCTTCCATCCCTTTCATTAGCGGTCCGTTAATAATCTCCAGAGAAGAATATTTAGCGAGCGCTTGCTCCAGATCCGGGATCAGTCCCTCCTTACTTCCCTCCACTACATAGGAAGCCAGCCGTTCTTCGAGCGAAAGGTTTGATATCTTCTCTTTTTTCTCCACTTTCTTGTTACGGAAAGCTGCTACAAATGCAGATAACGTATCGTCATTTGTTTTATAGATCAGGTCTTCCGCCAATTTCCGTTCATGCTCGGGGATCGATGCATAGCGTTCAAGCTTCTCCGTATTTACAATTGCATAATCCAGTCCCGCTTTGGTGCATTCGTACAAATAGACAGAATTGAGCACTTCACGACCCGCTTCCGGTAAGCCAAAGGATACGTTACTAATGCCCAATATAGTATGAACCCCAGGAAGCGCTTCTTTAATGATACGTATGCCCTCAATCGTTTCCTTAGCCGAACCGATATATTGCTCATCCCCTGTTCCTACTGGGAATACGAGCGTATCAAAAATGATATCCTCCGCTGCCAGACCGTAACGGTTCACCAACAGATCATAAGAACGCTTAGCTACCTCGAGCTTATCCTCACGCGCAATTGCCTGTCCACGTTCATCAATCGTTCCGACAACAACAGCAGCGCCGTATTTATGAATAATAGGAGCCATTTTCTCAAATTTCTCTTCACCATCCTCCAAATTAATGGAGTTAATAATTGCCTTACCTTGCGAATATTGAAGTGCTTTATCAATAACTTTAATATCCGTGGTATCAATCACCAATGGTACTTTCACCTTGTTTACAACCAGTTTCAAGAACGCTTCCATATCTATCATTTCATCACGGTCCGGATCTTGCACACAAATATCAATGACATGTGCTCCGCTTTTTACCTGAGCGCGCGCAATTTCAGACGCCTCTTCATATTTGCCTTCCACGATCAAACGCTTGAATTTCCGGGAACCCAGAACGTTTGTTCGCTCACCAACCATATACGGACGATTATCCTGTTCAATATATACTGGCTCAATGCCTGATACGGCAGGAGGATGATGACCTACGAGCTGACGAGGCTCAAACTGCGCCATACTTTCACTCATTACTCTTATATGCTCTGGAGTAGTACCGCAACAGCCTCCCGCAATATTCAACCAGCCTTTTTCAGCGAAAGCAGCCATTTTACGAGCTAATGAATCCGGCGATTCATGGTATTGACCATTTTCATCGGGCAAGCCCGCATTTGGATAACAGCTAATAGCTGCAGAGGACATTTCAGACAAAGAACGAATATGATCACGCATAAACTCTGGACCTGTAGCACAATTCAGTCCAATCGAGATTGGATGTAAATGTTCGAGTGATATGCAGAAGGATTCGATGTTTTGTCCTGCCAACGTTGTTCCCATCGGCTCAATCGTGCCAGAAATCATTAACGGAAGCTCAATCCCTGTCTGCTCAAAAGCCTGACGAATTCCAATGCTACCTGCCTTAACGTTAAGCGTATCCTGTGAGGTCTCCAACAGAAGAACATCTACCCCACCTTCAATAAGCGCCAAAGCCTGCTCCTGATAGCTTTCAATCAGCTCTACAAATGTAACACCGCCTGTGACAGACAAGGTTTTTGTAGTTGGACCCATAGCTCCTACAACAAAACGAGGCTTGTCCGCAGTGCTGTACTTATCCACCGCGTTACGCGCCAGTTTGGCCGCCACCAGATTAATTTCACGGGCACGTTCTGGTATATCGTAATCCGCCAAAACGACGGATGTCGCTCCAAATGTATTCGTTTCAATCAGGTCTGCTCCGGCCTCCAAGTATGCTTCATGAATCCCTTGAATGACATCCGGTCTTGTTAAGACCAACATCTCGTTGCAGCCTTCTAACTCTTCCCCACCAAAATCAGCGGCAGAAAGGTCTTCCTGCTGAATCATAGTGCCCATAGCCCCATCAAGAAGGAGTATTCTTCGTTGTAACGCATCCTGCAAGCTAACTTTATCCAAAATTTCTTCACCCCCGCAAAACGTTAAATCCTAGTTTAGCAGAAACCGTATCATTTAGATAGATTGAAGTAAAAACATACGTTTTATGCAGGCTATTCTTCTTTACAAACGACTTAGCTGATCTATTTTTGTAGTATGCATCGTTATAGACGAACGTCTTTAAACTGTATCGTATTACTATAGTCGTTCCCATATAAATGCTTCAGCCTGTATTGTGCAACTGGTTAAGACATGGTATTCTTTATACAACATTAATCCAAGTGGAAAAGAGGGATTTGTGCATGGCAGAAATTTTTATACGCAATACGAATGAGCGAATTAGTGGTGAAGAGCGAGTACGTGAATTTTTGGAGAGCTACCAGGTATTGTATGAACACTGGGATGCTTCCAAGCTGCCAGGGGAGCTGCAAGAAAACTTTACTTTGACAGATGATCAAAAAGCCGCTGTTCTTAAAACATTTGAACCTGAAATCAAAGATTTAGCTGCACGTCGCGGATATAAAATCTGGGACGTCATCACTTTATCTGAAGCAACGCCGAATTTGGAGGAGCTGCTGGCCAAGTTCGAGCAAATTCACACCCATACCGAGGATGAAATCCGCGCCATTGTTGCTGGTAAAGGGATTTTTATCATTAAAGGCTCTGAAGAGATCGGCTATTTTAATGTAGAGCTTTCACCAGGCGACGTTATTTCTGTTCCTGAAAATACACCGCACTTCTTCACTTTAATGGAAAATCAAAAGATCGTCGCAGTCCGCTTGTTCATCGAAGAAAATGGATGGATTGCTGAACCGTTCGAAGATCCAACATTCACTACAGCATAATTACGATGTATTGTGTCAATAAGAAAACTCCCTCTGCTCTGTAGCATATCGAGCGAAGGGAGTTTTCTTTATACTTGTTTAGAAGACTGTAGATTATTTACTTTAAAGATTGAATAATTCCATGCAACTCAGACAAATGCTTGATTTGGAACTTCGGCTTGATCTCTGTAGTATTGGTTTTATCGTTCCGATTCAACCACACCGAATGTACACCAGCTGACAAAGCCCCTTGAATATCAGTCGTCAGCTTATCTCCTACCATTAAAGCTTGTCCAGGTTCAATTCCTAGAAGTCCCAAAGCATGCTGGAATATAGAAGGATCAGGCTTGCCCCGACCAAAAGAACCTGAAATGACAACATGATCAAAAAAAGGAGCCAATTGAGGAACTCCATCCAGCTTCTCCTGTTGTAGATCAGGGGAACCATTTGTCAGCAATAGCAGCTTGTATTGTCCCTTCAATTGATCCAGAATTTCAAACGTTTCTTCATATACATGTGGACGTGCACGTCTTTCCGAAGCAAATTGGGCAGCCAACTTTTCCGCCAACTCCTCATTATCTATCCCCAGTTGCTGAAGCCCTCTGCGCCATGATTCCTTACGATAAACAGGAGCCAACTGTTCCAATTGGCGGAATTCAGGTTGCTCACCTGCTGTAAAATTCGCCCACAGTCCTTCAAACGGATTAATGCCAATCATTTGAGTAAAACTAAAGGTTTCATAGGATTCATACAAAGCGCGCGCTTCCTTGCGTACGGCTTCTTCCAGCGTTTTCGGATCAGCGCCTGTTTCTCGGGAGCCTGTTTGACATGCTGCATCAAATGCCTCTTCTACACTACGTTCATCCCACAGAAGGGTATCATCAAGATCAAACATTATCGCCTGAATCGTCATACGAATTATCCACTCTCTTTCCACTGTATATGTAAGCTTGTCTGTTTGGTCACGAATCAGATCATTATGTGTGCCCATATTAAGCAAGTGGCCGCACCATGTTATATGAAAAATAACATCATACGGCCTTACTTACAGAGCTACAGGCTAAATCGGTTATTTCTTATCTACCTGTATCTGATTGGATAGTGCAAATTTTTCAAGGCGCTCTGCGATGGCATCTGTATCATAGCGTCCCAGTGATTTTGTGAAAATAAAATTACCGCCCTTCCCTTTTCTTTCAACGGTAACGTAACCCTTTTCAATTTTGATGGCTTTCATGTCCCCTGCCGTCATCGGCCGTTCTCTGCCACCTTTTAACATATAAAGGGTATCTTTTCCCACTTTTAAATAAGGACGGCGAATGAAGAAGATAACAGCCAGCATCAAGTACAAGCCAAATACCAGCCAATCCATTCCCCGCATGCCGGTCTTAGTCAAAAAGTAACTCATAAGCATGTACAATACAGCAAGACCAGCTAGCATGATTGGCACAGTAATATTACGGCCACGGAAAATGTCCATTGCTGAACCTGCGCCGTTAATGGTTTGAATGCCTTGTTTCTTGCGCGTTTTATTTAAATGCGCTGTGTTTTTACGTACTTTTCTTTCAAATGATCGGGCCATCTCTCAATTCCCTTCCCAATAAATATTACATTAAAACAATTGCCTTAAAGCTGATCTATATAGATACCAAGAAAGATACCTAATAACAAAAGGCAAATGATGCAGGCTTTAGCAACATTAATGCTTCAGCCCGCCATTTCCCTTCGACGTATCATCGTCCACAAATTCAATGGTTTCAAGTTGCTGCCGAAAATTACGGCGAATGTTGCCTAAATAAATTTCCCGAAGCTTGGCGCGCTCCGTGGTTTCCTCTTCCGTCAATCCTTCGGCTTTTGCTTTGCGCGCTAATTCATTAATGCGCTGTACCAAACTGTCTATATCCAAATTGTGTCCCCTCCATAAAAGCAAAGATATAATACACTTTGACATGTAGAAAAGAGCTTGTCAAGGCTCCCTCATTGCGCTCCTTGACAAGCTCTATAGTCTTATAGATCAGAAGGGTGGGAGCTTAAGTACCTGACCTGCCTGCACCCCCCGATCCTCCAAATCGTTAATACGTACAATTCCTTCAATATATACCCGTGTATCCATTCGTTCCGGTTTATGATTCACGGCAATCTTCCATAACGTATCTCCAGGTTGTACAGTCAGCTTAATCATTTCTTCATTGGAAACTGGAGGTGCTGCAAAAACCGTAAGTACACCTGCCCCTGCAACCCAAACGATAATTACTAGAATAAGAAGCTTGAGTAAAAGAGTATTGGTAAGAGCCTGTAACAAACGTACCTTACCCTCTTTTCGGGTCTCCTGTAAATTCTCTAAATTCATCGGAAAAATACTTTGATAAGTGCTATATTTCATAATTGGCCGCGTCCTCCAAACGTTTGTTCTTATGTTTTTCACAATATAACACGAACGTTTGTTTTGTTCAATAGAAAAGAGAACAAAAGTTCGTGAATATTTTTAGGGATTATTTAGAACTTATGTTTGTACGAACGGAGGTTCTATGCTATAATTTTCCCAAACGTTACTAAATGGGGTTGATACGGTATGTCTAAGATTTCGAGCCGCCAGCAGGCCATTCTTGAATTTATCCGCAATGAAGTGCGTCTAAAGGGATACCCCCCTTCTGTGCGCGAAATAGGCGAGGCAGTCGGATTGGCCTCCAGTTCTACGGTTCACGGTCATTTGGATCGTTTGGAGAAAAAAGGACTCATTCGCCGCGATCCTACGAAACCACGGGCTATTGAATTACTCGGTCAAGACGAATCGGATAACAGCAACTTGATTAATTACTCCATTAGTCGTGTTCCCGTCGTCGGCAAAGTAACCGCTGGTCTTCCTATTACGGCGACAGAAAATATTGAAGATTACTTTCCTCTTCCCCAACACTTTGTTGGTGAGGATAAAATATTCATGTTATCTGTTGTAGGCGAAAGCATGATTGAAGCTGGTATTGCTAACGGAGACTATGTAATCGTGCGTCAGCAGCAGACCGCTGATAACGGAGACATTGTAGTAGCTATGACAGATGAAGACGAGGCTACAGTTAAAACCTTTTACAAAGAAAAAGATCATATCCGGCTTCAACCTGAAAATCCAGCCTTTGAGCCACTTCGACTGACACACGTCAGCATATTGGGCAAGGTTGTTGGACTCTTCCGGGACTTCCACTGATTTATCGTGCTTTCTTCCCCGTTATACTACCACGAATATAAAACCGGCCGCCTAGGCGAGCCGGTTTTATATTTACTATGTATCTGTCTCCAACTATTCTTTCCTTTTCAGCAACCTATATTGTCTCTACTATTATATCCGCCCCATATCCGAGATAGTTCCACTCTGATCTTAAACTGTTTACTTTTATTAGCTAAACAAATGGAAATTTGACACATATGAACCTACGGTGGCCTTCCTCTATAACGTAAAGTTGGGAAGGCGAACGCAGGCTAGCATGAGCTTTTTTTGTTAAACATTTAGGAACATAGGTACTAGCTTCTTTTTGTCTTTAGTAGATTTATGCTGATACATTACTAGCACAATTGACATATGTATATAGCAGACCTAAAGCAAAGGAGTTATGCAGATGATCAGAAATAGAGTTAAAACGTATAAGCATCGCATCGGGAAAAACAGATATCTGGTCGTTAAAGTCTTTCAAGCCGCAGCTGCTAAAACAGGAAGCGGAAATGCACTCGCAACTAACGCATTAAATATCAAAATTTCCAAGCGTAAGCATAAACATCATTAAGATTTAACCGTACCTTCATTTCTTTGAAGGGAGGTGATATTATGAGCAGAAGACACAGCAACCGTGAATTGAGAAGAAGAAGATTAAACATCCGTTCCAACCAAAGAGCCAATGCGCGTGCAAGAGGTAACGCACTGGCTGTTAATCTGTTTAGCGTGAATGATGGACAACGCAGACGTTAATAATTATTTTCAAGCAAAAAGCAGGAAGAATTCTTCCTGCTTTTTTTGTGTTAAATAATACACCAAACTACCAATCCCGCCAGTTATAGCTTCCTCAAACTTGTATCCGATTTTCATAACTTAAGCATTTCTAGCTGTAAAACCATTCATTAGCTTAACATTGCTGCAATGGATTTGCTCTATTATTTAATTTAATACTTTTTTATAAGGTCCCACTTGCCCGCTTTTCTTTATAAACTTTATAAACAAGGCTCGAACAACAGGACCCATAACCAATAATTGTAATGGATAGGCCACAACAAAGTTCTTTATAAAAATTTCTAAATATGCTTCAAATAATGAATGATCGCCAATACCCTGACTCAGAATTGAAGTTAATAAACCGTAGAAAGACATAGAACAGGCCATTCCGAACACCATACATGTTGAAATCGTGATAATTAAAAATATTTTTTTGGATTTATCAAAAGGTAGACTTAAAGCAACTTTTTTTGCTACAGGACCCACGATATATAAATCTAAAATGAGCGCTATAATAAATCCAATTAGAAATTCAACAGCAATGGTAATCAAGCTAATTTTTCCAATCAATCCGTTAATCAAAAGATTATAGAAGGTCATAATAACGACCATTCCAAAACACATAATAACCCCAAAGTAAAAGCTTTCCTTTTTAGTTGTTGGCATTTAATTCAACCTTTCATTTTTGGATGTGATTATTTTAGCTGCAACCAAATTTTCATGTAAGTGAACTTTTTATGAACATATCGTAACAAACAAAGACAAGTAAGGAATATTCTTCACAACTAATGAACTATGTACAAAATCATTACACATTTATAACATTAAATACAAATAATAAAAAATATCTCTATTACTTTGTATGGCTCCAATGGAGATTATGCTACCGCTACACTCGATGGAAGTTTTGAAGGCCCTACCCGTTGGCTTAGTGATGGCGTTTTTCCAGATTTCGAAACACTTTTCCCTTCTTAAGAACACTACTTTCAACAATTTTCTAAAAGACTCTGTCAATAGTTGATGAAGTCTTATTTTATATTGAAAATCCCCACTACCTTAGCTGGTCGGCGGGGATTTCGCTTATTTATAGTATTTACTTATACTACACATTCTAATATTTGATTATAGCTGATCCTGCTTTAACCCACTCTTTGGATTCTAGTTGAATCCATCCATATACAGGTGAGTCAGAGTTGATTTTTTGTTTTATCAGTGAAAGGTTTTCATAGTTGCTGGAACTGTAAAGCGACCCTGTCTTTGGCGCAACTTTTACTGTCAGAATATTTTTTATATTTGGTTCTTCATCAGTACTAGTCCAGACTAATCGATTGTAATAATTAATGTTAAACGGGTTTTCTAAACCACTAATCGAAAATTTCACTCTTTTCCCGACAATAGATACATCTGTATATGCTGTGTCATCTTTAAAAATTACTAATTGAGATGAAACTAATTCCTGATTTAAAGAGTTTGTATAGGTGTCATGGGTGACGCTTGCTACATCTGCCGAGGCTGATAGCGGGGACAAAACTGAAAATAAGAGAGCAATTGTGGAGAAACATAAAGTAGTTTTCCTTCCTAATTTCATACTCATTATTTTCATCCTTTCCTTCCTATTTATCATCATCCATAAACATACTGCTTATTGATTGTCAAAGTAAGGGGAGCTTTGTCTGACATAAAAAATACACATTCGGGTAGATTTCATTATCCACTTCTACTCTATATCCAAACTGCTTATGAAAAAATAAAAGCCGATATCTTAAAGTGACGATATTGTTTGCAAGTGTTTATATGCGGGTCACTTCTTAAGGTTGTGTTCCGTGGCGATGGAGTCCATTAAATTGCCTAAGCATTTGGTTAAAATTATGAAGCTCAGCATCTTCCCAGTCCGAAATTCGTTCATAGAAAACGGACTCTTTCTCCTTAAGCGCATCAATTAATTTTTGCTGTCCATGCTCAGTAAGAGATAATACAATTCCTCGTCCATCACTTCGGGAGGCCTCTCTGTTCAAATACCCCAAAGACTCAAGCTGTTTGACAAGACGACTCACTGAACTTCGATCCATCGCAGTTGATTCCGCTAAAGTGGCGGCATTTGTTGGGCCATAAGAATACAGCCAACGAACAATATGGAAGGCGGCAGGTTGTAAGGAGGAGTCAAATTTCGCAGCAGCTCTGACATTCAGGGCGTGTGAAGCGCTGATAAGTGCGTTAAGCTGCTCGCCCAACTCAATCTCCAATTTCTCCCTTGGTTCATTTTTTACTTCATTATATTTCATCTTCAATCACCTTTCTCTCGTTCAAAAAACCACAAGTCAAATTTGATTGACATATATCAACCAAATTATTATAGTGGACATATGTCAATCAAATGTACTAACTCACCGAATTGGCTACTCCAATAAAATTGTAACACATGAAGGAGAAATGACGATGTCTAAAAATACTACTGTTGTCATAACAGGTGCCACCAGTGGTCTTGGACAACTAGTCGCAGTTGAATTGGGAAAACGCGGCTGCTTTGACCTTGTTTTGACTGCCAGGAGTAGGGAACGTGCTGAAGCTACAAGAAAACAGATTGAGCTGGTTAGCCCATCAGCGAAGGTTGACTTTTTTTATGGAGATTTATCGGTACTGAAGGATGTTAAACGAATCGGGGATGAGATAGCCGCCGCATACTCTAATATTGATGTGCTGTTAAACAATGCGGGTATCCATGCTTTTGAGCAACGCGTCACTCCCGAGGGGTTTCCTGAAATGGTTGCCATAAATTATTTATCGCCGTGGCTGTTAACATATACACTAAAACCGTGCCTGCAGAACGTAGGCAAGGCCAGAGTTGTCAATGTTGCCTCCGAAGCTTCACGCCGTCATGGAGTTTTGAAGCTCCCCGAGGATTTAACGGATACAACTGCCTTTACCGCTCGTGGCTCATCGCCCATCTATGGAAAGACCAAATTATTGAATATTATGTTCACTGCTGAACTGGCAAGACGATGGTCGGATACGGGAATCAGCGTAAATGCACTAAATCCAGGATTCAATGTTACCGGATTGGGACGAGAACTTTGGTTTGCCCCTCTATTAGAACGATTGTTGAAAATCCTTCATCTTGGAGATCCGCGAAGAGGAGCAGATATCATCACCCGATTAATTGTAGATCCGGAATATCATAAAAAAACAGGTGGATACTTTAACGTCGGAACTGGGAAATCTATTCAACCAGTCTCACCTGGAGGAGATCCCAAGATGCAGCAAAAACTGTGGAAGGTCACAGAGGATTTGCTGGAACAGAAGGGATTCCTTCCATAAGAAATGATTGATGAAGGGATAAGACGGCAATGAATGAAGCATTAATCATCAATAATGCCAACCCCGCACTACATACAAGCATATCTTTTGCTAAATCAATGAACGGAATGAGTCACCAAAAAGCAGCAGCGAACCCATTCAGCTTTGTGATTTCGTTCTTTATAACGTTGATAGCCCACGCGTTATCAGTCACACTGATAAGTTCGTAAATTGGTACACATAAAAATAAGCCTCAGCTTAATCTGAGGCTCAGTGTTCCATACAGTATCTATTTACACTCCAGGCGGCGTAACACGATCTTTTGGGTCACGGCCCCAGCTTCAATATGATTACGGTATGCCCTGTGTCACTCTTGTCGCTTCATACAATATATTATTTTCTCTATAGTAATCTATTTTTTGTAGTCTATTCTCCCGTTTGCTTCTGCAGTTTCATCACCAGTAATAATATCCCCTCTCAGAATATTGGAATGATTACATAATAAATCTACTATTCTAAGTGTGTCGAAGTAACTTTGTGCCATCAAAATATTTATATGTATGCTTGAAAACTGATCACTTCAGCGACTCATTCGGCGCAAAGTGTAACAATTCCTTTAACTAAAAAACTCTGCTAACCATAAGGCTAGCAGAGTTTTGTGCTTAAGCACCTCCAATTTGTACAAGGATCTGAATATGTTGCGTCAGGACGGGACCAGTTATAAAAAATAAAAAGCTACTCGCAACGATTAACAGTGCCATTTTTTTCAACATTGTCTAACCACACCTTTTCTAATAGTTTAAAATACTCTTCTCTGGTCTCTGGAGACGCATATGCTTGGAAATGTGCAAAGAGACCTGTACAGTTTATGAAATATGTTTCATTGTTTAGTATATGTGCTTTTACCATTGCACATAATAATTGTTTAAAACCATCACTGTACTTCTTCCTATTTAAATTATAATAGGCCATTTCATAACAAAACAATGCAATATAGTCAGGTACCACTTGTTGGGTGTACATATCAGTAGATGTCGGGAGTTGAGTAGAGGCATCAATGTCTATTTTAAATTTTGTAAGTACACCATCTATATCCAAATTGTATCGGTTAGCTACTATAATAATGTTCAACAATTTTGAGAGCTTCTCACTTTCATTGGCGGTTGTTCCTATATATTCAACAAAGTCTAGAAGCACACTAGTGTTTCCGGACATAAGTTTATTAACATAAGTATTACCTTCTGCCCAATGCTGAAACAAGCTAATCCAGTATTGGGTATCTTCGTCAGTCTCTTTGACCCAATCCAAATCTGTGTAGGCGTATGTATATTGTAAAGCTTGTTGATAGTCGCCTCGGGCTTCACAGACACTTGCACACAATAAATCGGCATAGGTAATGTACACAAACATGGGGCGAGTTAGCTTCTTAGTAGACTCAGTGCGTTCTCGGCTGCTCTGTTGATGTTTCAAAGTGTATTGGATTTCCGCTTTAGCTCTCATTTTTCTCGCTATTTCATCAACCTTATCCCATTTACGCAAAGACCTATACACATTAGCTAAGTCCTTTAATGCATCAAGTTGTTCTATTTCGTCTAGGCGCTCGACATAAGGCTCAAAAAGTATGGCTGCCCTAAGATTGCGGCTTTGATCGTCATCAATCTGAATCGTGAAAATCCGATATTGACAGATGGCCAAACGTTCAGAATGTTGATATTTCTCCACTTCTGCTACACTCTCATAGAGCAATAGTGCAGCATCATGTCGTTCCTGCGCTAATAATTCTTCTGCAATGTCAAATAGTTTGGGTGAGTAGAGTAGATTGTCCATGATAGCTCCCACCACTCGACGGATCGCATCCAGCTTGTCCAACTCTGCACAGCGATACAAAAATGGTTCGATTCTCCTCATATTGGGGGGAATGTCGATAATATAGTTTTCTACATATAAGTCGTAAAAATAGCCTTCTGGTAAACCCATAGCCTCTGTAATTCTATCAATTTGGTTAACAGACATAGAACTATTGCCTGTTACAATGCCACTAACTATTCCCCTATTAATGCCTGCAATATGCCCGAATTGCGTTAGGTTCAGACCCTCTTGTTTTAGGTATCTTTCTAGTTCCGCCCGAATCGTAGGTGTATGCTTCATGCCATATCCACCCTTCACATAAAAATTCCAAAATTTTTATATTGTTGTAGTCTATTTTTCTCTAAAATTGACCATATGTCAATATATTATGCGAATAATGTAAGATTTCAATGTATAGTCCATGCTGTTCACTGACAGCAGAACCCAATAAGCGCAACAACCTATTATGGCAGGGTCCCCTAAGTACGCTGTAAAAACTTAGTTAACCAAAAGGAAGAGATTACTATGGCTACTGCCAAATAACCTATGCGCCATTGGGTTCAACTTTTACCATCTAAAAAAAGTGAAGTGTGTTGCCTAACAGTTTTTTCATAAAATTAAATCCAAAATGCTTTAGTAATTATAACCAAGAGGATAAAAACTTCTAATATATGTATAGCTGCGTTTTGTGACAGGGCATACAGACAAACAAAACAAAGGCTCAACCAGCTAAACCGGCAGAGCCTAATCACCTTTTTGCAAAAACTTCAAAAGCTTGTGCTATTAGAGTATCTTCTTTCCAACCGGATCACTTGCTTAACTCTCTGTTAATAAGGAATATGGGATATGCACCGTGAAAACGCCATGTTTAATAGTTCCTGGTTATAAACTAAATACTTACTGTTTTGGTCCAGCACCCAGTTGGCAAAACCTAAAGCTCTGGTGTAACTATCATAATCGTAGGGATTAATTTTAAACTCAAGAATATCCAGCATAATCTGGTTCTCTTCATCTGATAATTCCAAGCCTAACTTACTAAACTGTCTTTGACGAATTCTCCGAGCAGTAGCATCTTGTATAGCTCTATGCTGATTGGACACTTGTCCATTATGTTGACGATAATACAATACGTTTATGGGGATGTTCGCCATTTGTACTTGGAAAGCTAGTCGGTTCCACAACTCGTAATCTTCGGCATGGGGATAATTACTATCATATTGAATGCCAAGCCGACGGATCATGCTATTGCGCATGATTATAGCAGGATGGCAGATACAACAATGAAATAACAACCATGTTTTTATTTCGTCATGACTGGCCGGATTTACCTTTATTGATCCCCCACTAGATGAAGTAAAAGCAGCACCGCATACATCAATCAATGGATTTTGATCCATAAATGCGATTTGTACAGCTAGTCGATCTGGCGTAGAAATATCATCGCTATCCATACGAACGATATATTCACCATTGGCCTTTTTTAATCCTTCGTTTAAAGAAGCGATCAACCCTCGATTGGTATTATGGAAGATTTTTATCACTCTAGGGTCTGATATTTGTGAAATAAGAAAGGTAGATCCATCTGTCGAACCATCATCAATAACAATTAATTCAAAATCCGAATAAGTTTGAGCTAAAATACTGTGTATTGCCTCCAAGACAAAAGCTGCATTATTGTAAACTGGCAGTATGACCGAAGCTCGTGGCACAATATTCCCTCCATTTCATATTTTTCAAATGGAATCAGTATTAAAATCACAAAGCAGCTTCCCTATTTTTTTGATAATGGTTCCCTCTATATTCTCATGTTCTAAGATATGTTCTGAAATATATTTCGAAGCGGCTTCCCGGTAATATAATATGCCCTTTTGAAAATTTAGAAGCTTCCAGTCCTAGAAGCTAGTGCCATCAAAGATTGATTGGTTTGAATATCCCTGCTTCAAAGTCGGGCTAATTACTTCTTAGACGAAGTTGACAATATAAGTAATAAATTTGTACAATTAGGAAAAATATTTCACTTAGATTCCATTCTTCATCGGTAACAAACAAATATATCTAAGTGGAAAACGGACTGTGAGATTCAGCCTAAGATAATATCTGCATCTTAAAAAGGGAGATAGAATGATGGAACGAAATGTAACATCCGTAGAACACTACACTCCAATTTTGATTGTTGGTACGGGTATATCGGGGCTTGCTGTTGCTTATTATTTATCAAAAAACAATATCAAGTACACGATTACAACAAAAAAGAATGCGCCCAAACAGAGCAACTCCTTTCTTGCAGCCGCAAATACACGTGTTCCATCAGAGAATGATATTAATAATATTATTAATCTTACGGTTGATAAATGTGGAGCAGATCGATCGGTTATTGAAACGCTATATAGAAACTCCAACATAGTCATAAATTTTTTCGAGGAATTAGGAATCTCTTATGAGAAAACATCCTTTGGTATCATGCCTGAATGTTTGATTAAATCACAGGGAGGAAAGAAATTAATTAATTGTTTGTTACAACATATTGAACAACCGCTGTGTAATAAAATTTTGATTCATTTGGAAAAGTATAATGAAGGAATTATCGCATTATTTTATGACATCCAATTAGATCAATTTATCAGGATATATACTAATTATTTGGTATTAGCTACGGGAGGATATGCGGGGCAATTTAACTACAATGATAATTCACCGGGTTCGACTGGAGAAACGCTTATCTTAGCTAAAAAAATGGGTGCAAGATTAAAGGGAATGTCTACAGTGATGTCTCATCCTTGGTCAATATACAATGGAAGACAAATTTTATTGGGCGGAGTTGTTTCTTTAAGTCAAGGGAAAATAGTAGATGAGGAAGGAATTCAACTATTAAAAGATGAGTATATATGTGATGCCATTGCTCGAGATGATTACCATGAAATGATTGACGAGATTTTACATTTTGAACTCGATTGCATCAAGCAAAAAAAGGATATGTACTTGGATATGAGCCATGCTGATGAAAATATATTGAATGAAAGATTTAAAAAATATGGATTTAGCACTAATGTGGTTAAAAATAAAAGAATCAAAATTACACCAACAATGCACTATTCTTCAGGAGGAATCGAAATCAATGCGAATGCTGAAGTTATAAACTTGAATCGTGTTTTTGCTACTGGAGAAGCTCAATTTAATGGTGTTCTTGGTATGGGAAGAATCCCTGGGCAAGCATTTGCAGCGGGTATCGTTTTCGGTAAATTAATTGCTGACAAAATAGCTAATGAAGGTGTCTTCAATACTCAATACCCGATTACATTTAAAGATCCACCTGAAACTATGCAGCTGTACTCAAAAGAAAATAATGACTTTCCAATTGAAGAGTTTCAGAAAAAGTTGTCCACTCTAATGGTGGATCTGATCGCTCCCGATTCATCTGTGGTTTCTCGATCACTCCATAAAAGAGAAATACAAGAAAGTCAAAACATAATATTAAGTAGAGCAAGAGGATCAGGAAAACGATATGAGGATATTTTAACATTATTTTTTGGATATTTTGTTGCGTTAGAAATTATAGAAGATCTTGAAGAAAAGGCATTCGGTATAGGCTAATAAACCCTTCAGATGAGACAATCTCCCTTCCGATAAAACCCAATAAGCGCAAAACTATTATGGCAGAAATTCAGCGAGCACCCACCAAAAGAACAGCGAATGCTGTGGCTATTGCCAAATAGTTTATGCGCTTATTGGGATCAACCTTTTACAATCCATGAGTGAAGTGAAATTACCCAGCAGTTCTTTTCACAAATTAAACCCAAAGTGATTTAGTGATGATAACTAAGAGAATAAAGAGCACTAGAATTGCCGCTGTAGAAGTCCATACACCGCCGCCGCCATTACCTTCATATGCACCCATGCCTTTTAACCTCCTTTATCTGTCGTCACTTTAATATATGTAAAAATACATTCTGTGGTAGGGCATACTGGTAAATAAAAAACACCACACTAGCAGGACCAGCTAGAAGCTAGGGAAGGAAAGCATTGCTAGTTCACAGAAACATTTTTCCCCTATTTTGAATATATCCACTCTTATTCTCGTTTTCATTAATATTGGACGCAACCTCTCCGTTAGAGCAGGCACCAATGAGAATAGGTGCTTTATCCGGCTCGGTCGCTGCCTACTGTAGTTCCAATCCCCATAACGATCGTACCAATTAAAATCTTATGGACAACTTTAATTTTAAGACTCAGCATTCTGTGACTAAATTTCCACATACCCAACATCAATTAACCCCTCATTTTAAAATATTAGATTGCACTATACTTTGGTAATTGTAACTAGAATATAAAGTGGATATCATAGCGCATCTGAGTTGTTAAAGCTAGTCGAGAAGATGTTCAAATAAAACAAGCTCTACTGACCTTAATCGGTCGGCAGAGCTTGTTATCTAATCTGATTTCGGGCAGATTACTAAAGAAATAAGGGCATTGAACTTGAATGATGGGGTCTATATAATTTTCTTCGCAATATTAAACCCAGCACGATTTAAGGATGATAACCAAAAGGATATAGAGCACCAAAATTGCCGCTGTAGAAGTCCACACACCACCTGCACATCCACTCATAGCTTAGCCCTCCTTTAATTGTTTTCACCTTAATATATGTATAGCTACGACTCTGTGACCGGGCATTCAGTTAAACAGAAAATATACCCAACCAGGCGAATCCAGTGAAAATGAAGTTGTAGACTAGGCATCGGCGTCAAAGTAACTGGCAAGTTAGTAGGTGAATTGTAAATTGACTCACGTTACATCGCGTGTTAGTATGTTTTTAGCCAATAACTGAATAAAAACGTTTTCTAGGGTTCCGCAATCACAAGATTGGTCTGGTCCGAGAGAAAACGCACAGCCATATGGCTGTGACACGGAGGGATAAAAGCCTGGGAGATAAACGCATTGTGCGGTTTATTTCCCAGGCTTTTATCTTTTTTCTTTTATGGCCCAATTTTTAATAAAAAGTTTAAGGAGGAGTGTGTTATGAACAAAACGTGGATTTCAGTCATTGTGGCGGCTATATTCGAGGTTGCTTGGGTTAGTGGGTTAAAGCATGCGGATAGTTTTTGGGAATGGAGTGGTACAGTAGTCGCTATTTACATCAGCTTTTATTTGATGATCAAGGCGGCTCGTTCATTAGCGGTTGGAACTGTATACGCTGTATTTGTCGGACTAGGAACGGCAGGAACTGTAGTAGCTGAAATCCTATTGTTTGGCGCAGACATAAGTGTTTCGAAAGTAGCTTTGATCGGGCTGCTGCTTATTGGAGTGATTGGTCTGAAAATGCTTAGTAAGAAGAAAGAGGAGGTAAGTGGACTATGAATTGGGTGTATTTGATCTTAGCAGGGATTTTTGAAATGATCGGGGTTTTGCTTATAAACAAGTTCAATCAAGCCCGCAGTTGGAAATCGCTGACTCTTTTGATTACTGGTTTTGGCCTAAGTTTTATATTTTTGTCGTTGGCAATGCAAACACTCCCGATGGGAACGGCTTACGCTGTATGGACTGGAATTGGCGCTTCTGGAGGTGCTATCCTCGGCATGATCTTTTATAACGAGCCACGCGGATTAATGCGTATTTTGTGTATAGGGTTGGTCCTTAGCTCTGCTGTAGGGCTGAAACTAGCCAGTTAAAAATATATATTGGTGTAGCTCTAAAGGTCGTTTCCTGAGCAAACTAACGATGAATGTTAACTTTGAAAAAGCTACGGCAGTCTGGGACTTTATTTCCTTGTCCATGGCTGCCGTTGAAATAAAATTCTACCATATTTGCTTATGCTCCCCTCTACTTTTCCATTAATTTATTGAATATCTCTCTATCTTTGGAAGTAAATTCGGAAATCCATTGCTTTTGCTCATACGTGTTGGTACTTGAATCCAATTTAATGAAGCTATTTTCACCAACCACATATACAATATTTTTTCTATTTTATAAGACCGAACGTTATCAACAGTATTTTCCAGTGGGTCCCATAATCCATTACCTTCGAGTCTTATTGACATGACATGTATGTAGCCTCCTGATGTGTTATGCGGAAATTATATTTTGAGTACAAAAAATAAACTCTGGATCATTGGAGGTTTAATTCCGTATAATGCCTATTTTCAGACGAGGAAATGTAATGATCTTTTGGTCACCATCCCAGCCCTCCATGATTACAATATAGAGCGTATCCGTATACTATACAGATCAGAACAATGAACGACGAAAGCGGACACAACTATTATGCGGCAATAGCGGAATAGACGGTTGCCAAAGTTACACTAAACTTTTGCAGAAGTTTACGATGGCGCACGATAAGCCATGGAAAGAATATGGGGGCGATATTCCTGAGCCAGTAGAATAAGACAAGAAAAGCAGTAAATTTAATGTGTTTATTCCTAAAAGCCTACGTCGTCATTGCCAAAAGAAATTACCGAAAATTCTCTCTTGAACCAGGATTGCCAGTTCGATCCCCCCATTAACCCAGCCTAAACAGACGCATCGCAGTTCGCTCCAACCTCAAACGGCAGGTCATTAATCGCATTGGTGCCCAGATGCCAAAGGCTGAGAGTAGCTGCGAGTTCCCAAAAAACAGTTATCAATAAAGCGTACAATCGCAACACGTTAGATCCATTTAAACTAATCAGGAAATTATCCAAGTAGGAGGAAATAACCATGGCATTTGAAGGTTATGGAGAAGACAAGCGCGAACATTGGTTTGACTGGCCGTTCCCCTTATCGGTATCAATACTGTATGTGGATGCAGATGTAGATGAAACAGAAACGAAATGGTACCTCATTGACGAACAAGAAAAACACTTGATCCGAATTAGGGATGAAAAGCAAATTGAACTGCTTCATCATTGCATGTATGGAGTCTTGTTAAATGACGAGAAGATCAACTGGATTATTAATAAAAATGGTGGTAGATTTACCTATCACGATAGTGTGCAAGATTTTATCAAATTCCAGAAAGACTACCTTGATACACTATAAGAGGCGTGAACAGTTAAAGCTCTACCGACCCATTAAGGTTAGCAGAGCTTTCTTTTACTTTAGAATCCACCTATTTGTACAAAGGTCTGAATAAGCTGATCATGAGTGTGAGCGGGTACGATTATAAGAAACAAAAAGCTACTCGCAACGATTAACAATGCCATTCTTTTCAACATTACTTAACCACACCTTTTCAATAAGATTGTGAAACTCCGTTTTGACTTCAGGAGTTGCATGGACTTGAAAACGCACAAACAGGCCCATACAATTTATAAAGTAAGTTTCATTATTTATTATATGTGACTTTAGCATTGCATACATCAAGTGTTTGAAGCCATCATTGTAGTTTCCTTGCTGTAAATAATAATGAGCAATTTCGTAACCAAACCACGCGAAATAGTCTGGCATTACTTGTTGAGTATACATATCATCAGATGTGGGCTGCTCAGAAAACGAATGAATCTCCGTTTCAAAACGAGAAATGACATCATTCACATCTATTCCATATCGGTTAGCCGCTATCATAACGTTCAACAGCTTTGAGAGCTTCTCATTTTCGTTATTGGTTGATGTGGCTACTATATATTCAACATAGTCCGGTAGCACGCTAATATCTCCAGACAGAAGCATATTTACATACGTATTACCTTCCGCCCACTGACTGAACAAGTTTACCCAGTATTGAGTGTCTTCGTCAGTCTCTTTGACCCAGTCTAATTCCGCATAGGCGTATGTATATTGTAGAGCTTGTTGATAATCGCCTTGGGCTTCACAAACACTTGCACACAACAAATCGGCGTAAGCAATATATCCAAATAGTGGGCTCTTTGTCTCCTTTTCATGCTCTTGAGACTTTCGTTTTGCCTGATGTTTTATGGAATATTGAACTTCCGCTTTCCCTCTCATTTGCCGTGCCATTTCCTCAACCTTGTCCCATTTACGTAAAGACCTGTACACGTTTGCCAAATCCTTCAATGCGTCAAGCTGCTCTATTTCGTCCAGACGCTCAATATAAGGTTCAAATAGTATGGCTGCTCTTAGATTACGGTTTTGGTCCTCACCAATTTGAATCGTGAAAATACGATATTGGCAAACTGCCAAACGCTCAGAATGTTGGTATTTCTCCGCTTCAGCTACACTCTCATAGAGCAGCAGTGCAGCCGCATGTCGTCCCTGTGCCAATAATTCCTCCGCAATGTCAAAAAGTTTGGGCGAGTAGAGTAGATTGTCCATGATGGTTCCCACTACTCGACGGATCGCACCCAACTTGTCCAACTCTGCACAACGATACAAAAATGGCTCGATTCGTCTCATATTCGGGGACGTGTCGATGATGTAGTTTTCTATAAATAAGTCGTAAAAGCAGCCCGCTGTTAAACCCATAGCCTCAGTCATTAGGTCAAGCTGATTAACAGACATAGACTTATTACCTGTCACAATGGCACTTACTATTCCCCTATTAATGCCTGCGATATGCCCAAATTGCGCTATGCTCAAACCTTCTTGTTGCAGGTATCTGTCTAATTCCGCCCGAATCGTAGGTGTATGCTTCATGCCATAGCCACCCTTCGCTTGAATATTCCATATTTTTTAAAAACATACTTCATTTTTCACCATAATTAACCATATGTCAATATATTATTCGACTAATATAAACATTCAATTTTTCGCATGAAATGAAATAAAAAACTCATCGCATGTCTCAAATAATAGCATTCCACCAACTATAGATGAGAATAATTAGCATATTAACAGATGGAATTAAATCAAAAGCCACAATAATATCTCACTAAACGTAAAAGTACCCCACTGGCTTTGGCTAGTAGGGTTTCACCGATACTTTCGGATTGCACAACGGGATTCTGTAAATACAATACATTAAATTATCATGATGCATTAGAATTTTGAATAGAAAAATACCGCATTTTCATCTTTGTATTTTGAGTTTGAATAAAGCATAGTGTCCACTGCTCCAATATCAAACCCATTTTTCAAATAAAATCGGCAAGCGAGTAAATTAACATCCTGCGTCTCAAGCGTAAATCCCTGCATTCCTTTTTGTAATGCCCACTCCCTTGCCTTGTTTAACAAGGCAGTTCCTATTCCTTTTCCTCTGCTACTTTCTAATACAATAAGCCTGTCAATAGAAGCAAATTTAGTTTCCTCTACCGTCCCCAGTCTTATATGTCCCAAGCATTTCCTTCCGGAATAGTATAAGAAAGCAATACTGTCATTGCTATTAATATATTCATCAAGATCTTCGTGTTCCGGGTATTTTGACTCATAAGGTTGTTCATAAAGTTCTTCATGATAACTCCATATGCCATTTTCTAGTTTGGGGATAAGTCTCCCTATGACCATGAATGGTTGATCTTTGCATTCGTAATCATCCTTGTTATCAAATGTCATTTCAACAATTTCAATTCCTCTAATTTGCTCCAAAATATCTCTCCTTATTGCTGGACTTTAATACTTGATTGGATTCAATTATAGCATGTTTGTCTCGAATATAATTTCAGTTTACTTCATTCCTTTCGCCTGTTCATATTCCCTCCTGCTAGACATTATGATACTTCCCCAAACGCAAAAAACACCCACCGGCTTGAGCCATAGGGTGTCATCGATGCTGTCGGGTTTGCTCTGCATCCGTCGCGTCAAGTATAATCCGATTGGACTATTTTGTGAATATTAATAGAAGATCTTCTCCTGGTCATATATACTTTTGATAAATTTCCTGATTGCCTGCTAATTGAGTTTGAAGTTTTCTACAAGGAAACAGAATTACTACCTGGTCACAAAGTCCAGACATTTGAATTCCGTGATCATGGTTTACTATTTGAATAGGCTAAAATGAAAACCATCCAGCTTAACAAAAAAGGAGCGATGATTATGAATTTAGAAAGATTCCTAGAAATACATCGCAGGAACATACAAGACAAATTACAAGAGGAACGGCCACGAACTGATGAACAAAAGCAAATAGTGGTAGCATTGTATATCGCCGAAGCGCTGAATCACCTTCGTAATAACCTGACAATGGAAGAAGTCTTGGGACTAACGGAGATATATAGAGATTACCGCCAAACCAGTGCAATGAAGTGATGACATTAAAAAGCTCTGCTAACCTTAATGGGTCGGCAGAGCTTTTAATTTATTTAGAGTATTCACTTACTTCAAACATTAGGATACGATCATACAGCATGTAGTCCTTACGGCTACTGAATGGACCTTTATTGTTATCATGTTTATTGATTGCATAGGATGCTGATCCAGAACCAGCTTGTTTGCCTTCGTACCATGCAATAAAGTCATTGACTTCTTTCATGCTTAGGTCGAATTCTTTCTCCAAGCCAGTTGTCATGGTGACTACTAAAATTGCACGATCCCCGTTTGGAGTCGGTTCCTCTGTTCCTGGGTTAGGAGTGGAACTTGATGCTTTAGACATCATTTCTAATTCGCTAAGAGCTAAATACTGACTTCCATTATTACCTGTAATATTAATTCTATAATCCTTGTATAAATTAGAATTAGAGAAAGTGAATTTTTTGGGAGTACTATCCACCCATCCAGTGATATTTGACTGAGTATCTAGCACATTCCAAGTAATCCCATCATTTGAGCCTTCAAAAGTCCAATCTTTAGGAGCTCGGTCGGTTGCCGTTGTCTGTGGATATATAACGTATTGTTCAATAACTTCAGGTTTAAGAAAGTCATATCTTAACCATGCAGTAGTTTCATTAGATCCCCAAGCACTAGAGATAGTAGCAAAATCTCCGTCAAAAGATCTATATGCGTATGAAAATTCATTGCTCGCACTAGCTACTCCAGATGGCAAAGTGTTAGATGTCATTTTGGGAATTAAATTTTCTGAATACTCTACTTCAGCTGCAAAGACATTTGACAAGGGAAGCGATAAAAGAACTAAAAATAGAATTGTTATACATGCTTTCTTCATTAAATAATCCTCCAATATGTTTAATAGAACTAAGAATAATTTAATTGAGGAAATGTGTCTAAACATAAACTTGCTTATCTATAAATATGTTCTATATTTTTGCATATTTTTTTTTTATTGGGTATTAAAAAAACTCATGCCAGTGCTATACTGGTTGAGTCCTTGTTTTTATTTCACGATAAACCTTACTTTAGTTCCATCAGCACCTGCGTCACCTTCTGCACACATGCCATTGGCGATACTTACCTACCGTTTAGATACATTTGCTTCGCTAAGGGACGAACTTACTCCCACCGCTTTGGAAGAGATTATTTATTAGTATCTGGGCTTAATAGTGAAAAAAGAATACTGGATGCCCGTATTCAAGAAGTGCTCGATATCCTTGTAGAACAGTAAACTGAAGATCACCAAATCAAGGATTTGGCTCGTGGAGTCCGCCTTTCCCTTTCAAGAATTTCCCATCTATTTAAGCAACAATCTGGAAAACTTCTGCAATATACTTTTCGCCCCATCACGAAAATGCGCTGGATGTGGGTTGTCAATCCCCTGATTATTTCTCAAAACAGTTTGCATCTTTTTATGGTCTATCCCTTCAAACTACCGCAAATTGCATCGGGATAACTACTAATCTTCGTGCAATTCTTTCACACAGTAAATAAAGATACACCCCTTAGAGTGGAGATTAGAAGCATCATTGCTCACTCTAAGAGATGTGGAATACATGATGGGCTCACTTGAAGAAGGCGGAATATAATTTTAGTTTCACCCTAGTCAGTCCATTTTATATTTATTTAGTAACAATAGGAGTTCCAGTGCTACTGCTCATTTTTTAAAATAGTAAGATGGCAAGAAGTAAAGCAATGCTTACAGCGGCAAAACCCAGCCAATTCAAAAACAGGACAGATGTACGACTAATGACAATCCCGCCTAATCCAGATCCCAGTGCAAAACCAAATTGGATGAACGAAGTATTTACGCTAAGGGTAATGTCCGGATTTCGAGGCGCTAGAGTAACTAGATATAGTTGCTGGGCGGGGGAAATACTCCACGTTGCTAACATAAAAATCATTAAAACCAAGATTAATACCAAGATATTGACACCCGCTAGAGCGAATAAAAGAAGAGTCGCCCCTTGTAACAGGAGTCCGAAACAAATTGTAAATTTCGATCCTTTTGCATCTGCCAATTGTCCGCCCACTCTTGATCCAACAAAGCTGCAAATTCCCGCCAGGAATAGAACACCGCTAATTTCGGTTATGGAAAGAGAGGATGTGGCTTGCAAGAAAGGCGTAATATAAGTGAACAGTGTAGAATAGCCGCCGATATAAAGTAAAGTAATAACCAAAGCAGTCAGAATTGTTGAATTCCTTAAAATGGAGAGCTGCATTCTGAGGGTAACCTTTTCTTTTTCTTTGATTGCCGGCACCTTTTTATAGATGATAAGTAAAGGAAGAACACTTAACAAACCGATTAAAATAAATAGAACTCTCCATCCAAACATCTCACTAAAAAATGTGCCAATGGGAACCCCGAGCACTAGCGAACTGCTAAGCCCCATCAAAATGATACCGATGGCATTCCCCCTTTTTTCTTTTTCAACGAGTCGTGTCGCTACTGCCATGGCTACCACCGTAGTAATTCCTCCGCTAGCTCCTTGAATCATTCGTACCCATAGTACTGTTTCGTAAGCAAGATCTACAAACATAAGTCCGTTGCTGGCAATAAACACACTAAGGGTGGCCATCAGTAGCTTCTTGCGATCTGCATTTATCGTTAATGCAATCAAAATCGGAGCGATAATAGCTGCTGCGAGAGCAAACACAGTCACCAGTAACCCAGCTTCGGAAGTAGATACTCCTAAGTCCATAGCAATCATTTCAATGACTCCTGTGATAATGTATTCAATGGTTCCGATCAGAAAAACAGCCAGTGCCAGGACATAGATGATCAGTTTATTTTTCAATTCACTCCACTCCTTCTCCAGTTATTTATTTATAATTGGAATTTGTATTTCCATGAATTGTGCATCTTGTTCTGGAGATAATGGTAAATATATTTCCCTACCAGATTCGTTTTCCTTGATCTGATAGTTATTTTTCTCAATCCACGTAGCTAAATGGACACAGGCTGTACAAGCAAAGTTAGAATTTGAACGAAAAGCCATTGTGGCCATCATCGGCTCAGGAGGAAGAGTCCGTAGCCGAAATGGGTCTGGAGATAATAGCAACTCACAGGTTAAAAAGTAACCGACTTCAAACTCGAACTCATCCTCTTTTCCGTCTATTTCTTTCCACAAAACAACCTGCGGACCTTGAGTCAACTGGCGAATTTCCTTTGTTAATAACTGATTAAATTTACGAAACAGGTCTGGAATGTCCTCTTCTCTCCCGCATGCTTTCTGAAAAAGAAACTGCCTGGCACCTTCTGCTTTGACTCTGATTTCTTGCCCTGTTTCGACTTGCCCCTCTTTTTCTATAAGCTGCATACGTTCCTCAATCCTGACAAGTTTGGCTTGTTCCGTATCGATGATTTGCTGGATTTCGCTTCTTTTCAGCTTAAACATCCCTTGAATATTCTCCAATGTAATATCTTCGTGGAGCAACTGTGTAATTTGTGGCAAAGTGAAACCCAATTCCTTATAGAATAGGATTCGGTTGAGCTCAAGAAGCTGATCTGCGGAATAGAAACGGTAGCCAGTATCGCGATCCACCTTTCTCGGCTTCAGTATGCCAATCTGGTCATAATAGCGAAGAGTTTTTAAAGAGACCTTGCTTAGCCTGGAAAACTCACTGATTTTAAACAAAATATCATCTCCAATCTATAACATAATGGGAGTATACAGTTTCCCGTGCAGGGGAAAGTCAAGGGTGTGAATGTTTCTCCTTTTCATATCTAAGATCGATTGCCTTCCTTGTCTCAACCTATGTTGGTGTAAAAGGTCGGAACCACCGTGGACCTGCACCACCTGAAAACCTTTTATACACTTGCTTCCACTCTTTTAAAAATACAATTAATCCTCTTGCGATTTCTTTTATCATACGATACCTTCATAGTATTTAAACACAACACCTGATCCATCAACAAAGCCCGATCCGTCTACAATACCTGGATCATCGGATACAGATAGATCATCGCAACCAACTGGTGATCGCGCTATTTTGACTGTAACAATGGATAATGGATTTGATAAAGAATTCGAATTGAGTAAAAAAGAATTGAACACCTTCATCGCTTGGTATGACGCTAAAGATGCAGGTAGAGGCCCTTCATTCTTTGCCATTGATAAGCACAATAATAACAAAGGACTCCATACTGGTTACATACCAGCGGAATCCTTTCTCACATTTGCTCTAAATTCAAATTGATTAACGAAAAAAGCTCTCCCACCAATTAAGGGGATTAATTCACTTGCTGGCTTGAACAAACACATATTTAACCTTCCGCATCAAATGGCCAGAAGGACAAGTTGTATTCCTAGAGTAATTTAGAGGTTTCCAGGCTGTGAATCAGCTACTCCCCATGTTTCTCCGTCAACTTTATAATCGCTGCCTCTCCACTGAAGTATGTAGTCTCCAGAACGCAATCCGTCGCTAAAACCTTGGTCTGTAGATTTCCAAGTCACTGTGTCGTGAGGAACGATTATTAAACTTTCAATATATAGTTTGTTTGAACCGCTGTGAGTTAAACTTACTCTTACTGGATGATCAGAGTGATTCTTCATACAAAGTTTAACATGACCCCATCCTTTAGGGACACTAAAGGCTTCTTTTACAGTTGCGCTTCCACCCGATCTTTGAGAAATTATATTGTTTCCACTAGTTTTACTGGGTGAAGCTGGAACTGCACCTACCGTAGTTGCTATAGATAAAGATAAAATCAAGAACTGAAATATTCTTTTTTTCATCATTTTCCCCTCCTATTTTTGATATGGTCTACCTTAAAGTGACGACACCATCTACAATCTGGTAGGTCCTTTCACTTCTACTCTAAATTCAAACTATTACGAAAGAAACACGATCCATTAATCTTAACCGACTCCAGTGTAAACTTCTCCACCGTAGTCCACAATATTTATCAAACCCTCTCCCAACGGCTGTACTACACATACTCTTACTATCCTAATGCAGCTGTAAATAGTTCTATACCCGGCTTTAACATTTTATATGTATGGTTCATACTGATCACCTCAGATAGTTATTCTGCCGTATGTGTGGTAATTCCTGCACTAAAGAAAGCTCTACCAACCATAAGGTTAGCAGAGCTTTAGCTTTAAAATCCTCCAATGGTAACGTTAGGCTGAATACTACGGTGATGGTTAAAGGCTTGATCCGGCACAGTAACAATCAACAAAAAGCTAGCCGCAATGATTAGAAGTACCACTTTTTTGAACATTGTTTTCCCACACCCTTTCAATAAGATTGAAATACTCAGCTTTAGTTTCAGGAACCGCATGGGCTTGAAAACGAACAAACAACCCCATGCAGTTTATAAAGTAAGTTTCATTATTTATTATATGTGACTTTACCATTGCATTCATCAAATATTTAAAGCCATCAATGTACTTCCCTCGATGTAAAAAATAAAAACCTAACTCATAACCAAACCACGCGATATAATCCGGTATCACTTGTCTGGTGTACATATCATCTGATGATAGTTGTTGTGAAAAGTCCCGATAAGGGTTTCAAATCGTTTTAGTATATCGTCTACATCTATGCTATATTGGTTTGCGGCAATTATAACATTAAGCAGTTTTGATATCTTTTCATTTTCGTTAGTCTCTGATGTCGCTACAATATATTCAACATAATCATGCAGCACATTTATATCTCCAGATAAAAGCTTATATACGTAAGTATTACCTTCTGCCCACTGACTGAACAAGTTCATCCAGTGCTTAGTATCCTCGTCGTCCTCTTTAACCCAGTCTAAATCAGCATAGGCATATGTATATTGTAAAGCTTGCTGATAATCGCCCCGGGCTTCACAAACACTGGCACACAATAGATCAGCATAAGCAATATCCAAATAACGGTCCTCTTGTTTTCTTTTCTAGCGTTCCATCTTTGTGTTGCTCGTTATGGACAAACGAGTATTGGATTTCAGCTTTAGCTCTCATTTGCCTTGCCATTTCGTCTACCTTGTCCCATTTACGCAAAGACCTGTACACGTTAGCTAAATCCTTCAGCGCGTCAAGCTGTTCTATTTCATCTAAGCGTTCGACAAAAGCCTCAAAAACGGCTGCTACCCTAACATTTTGGCTTTGATCGTTCCCAATCTGAATCGTAAATATACGATATTGGCAGACTGCCAAACGTTCAGAATGTTGATATCTCTCCGCTTCAGCTACCCCTTCATAGAGCAGCAATGCAGCCTTATGTCGTCCCTGTACCAATAATTCCTCTGCAATTTCAAATAGCTTGGGTGAATAAAGTAGATTGTCCATGATGGCTCCCACCACTCGACGGATCGCATCCAACCTGTCCAACTCCGCACAACGAAACAAAAACGGTTCGATTCGCCTCATATTGGGTGGATGGTCGATGATGTAGTTTTCTATAAATAGATCATAAAAGTGACCTTCTGGTAAACCCATAGCCTCAGTGATTAAGTCAAGCTGGTTAACAGACATAGACTTATTCCCTGAAACAATGGCGCTTACCACTCCCCTATTCATGCCTGCTATATGTCCAAACTCCGTCATGCTCAAACCTTCTTGTTGTAGGTATCTGTCTAATTCTGCTCTAATCGTAGGTGTATGCTTCATGTCATATCCACTCTTCATACATAAATTCCAAAACTTATATATTATTGCATTCTATTGTTGTTCATAATTTAACAGTTGTCAATAAGTTTTGAAATATTTGTCATGCAATACTTAAAAGAATTATATATTTCCGAATATTAATTTTTTTTACCATTTTGTTAATGAAAATGTACATTTTATTCCTTTTTATGTGCTATGATTGGTCAGTAGTACAAATTATACCATTCGGGAGGACGGTTTTTGATGAAGCTTAAAAACACAGCAATCATTCTTACAGGTCTATTGGCTCTTACGGCAGTAGCTCCGCTGGCTGCTTCCGCCACACCAGTTATGGGGGTTGAATTACCAAAGAGGCATGGAGGTATAGTTATCCAGTCAACTGGTCAAGAAGTACATGAGGTTCTTGGCGGGACAAGTCCGACGATGGAGTTTACTGTCAAAAAAGGTTATGGACATGTAAAGATTAAAGTGAAGAATACAGGAAGCAACACAATTTCGTGGAGCTTGCAGGGTAACGGGAGAGAATACCTTAATAAAACTGTTGGCAAAGGTGATACATTAACGTGGACTAGTCTTAATTCATACCCTAACGGGATGCCATCAGGGGAATACGTAATTCAATTCCGAGCTGGCGGTAACAGAGTTGAAGGCGAAGCTTGGGGTACTACCGGTCAGTACCCATCAGACATTAACTAACCAACCTCAAGCAGGGGAGTATCTTTGGAGTTATATCCGAGACACTTTATGAATTCAATTTTGCTATACTTAGTGTCTACTAAGCCCAGCTAACCTTAATAGGTCGGCCGGGCTTTTTACTATTTAACGATAAATTCAACTTTTGTTCCGTTAGCATAGTCGTCCAGCTTGTGACCGACCCACGATTCTGCTCCACGATTATCCTTTGGACTTATGTACTTAATGTCTGCACCTTCGGAACACATCGCCATAGGCCATTCATCACGATCCTTGCCCCTCTTGGTAGGTACACACTTTAGGAACAGGTCGCGTTTATGATCAGCTCTATCACGTTCAATGGTACAAGGGTGTCACTGATGCTTCTATATAATACCGATTCTTTCTAAAATGCACATAATAAAATGCTAAATAGGGCCTTTTCTACTATATGAAATTTACCTTTCATTCTTTATAATTACAAATATAGTTAATATATTACAGGAGGTGACCTCTCTAATAAGGAATTAATTAGATTTAGTAACATAGTCAGTAACCATCGAGACACTGCTTTGACGCTTCAGACAGTGACATGGCTCACTACACTTATCTGTTCAGTTGCGATGTTTTAGAGTAATAATAACCCGGTTGATAAATAGACTTACCTTTTAAAAATAGGATAAAAAAACTAGATATCTAATGCGGGAACAACTTGAGAGGATGAAATTTAATGAGAAATAAATGGTTTTCAATTTTATTAATGGCAATGATTACTTTAGTCACCATTCTTCCTAGTTATCCTGAAACAGTTTCAGCAGATACCTACCATGTAGGCCAAACCTGGGAAGTTAAAGATGGAGGTATGTCTTACACCTTTGACCTAGGAAATCCTGGAGTTCCAAGAAATATGTATAGCATAAAGAGTGTTTTCAATGCAAAAACGGAAGATCGTGGAGCTAGTCCTGAATGGGTTTATCTGTATTATTCTCAGGATGGAGTAAAATGGTACTTAGAGGATTCGACCCCGTTGCATTATGACAGATATGATGGTGTTTACACTATTCCTTGGACAATATTCAAGAGTAAACACCCAGAAGTGAGCCATATCCGGTACGTTAAGATAGAAACTGAACATACGCTGGTATCCATTAAAAACATTCGCTTAGAAGTAGTGGACAGATCGGTTGCTTACTAGTACGCGTTTAATTGTCTGATGACGAAAAGGAGCGTTTAGTGTTTCAAAGTATACTACTGAAAAACGGTTGCTGAGAGGATTTGTTACAGGCCCGAGTTGGCTAGTCAACAACAATGAAAAAAGTAACAATAACATAATAGGTAGTTGTACTGTTAATTATAAAAAATGTAAATATAAAGCGCCTCTTTGAATTCATTGTAAATGATCAGGAGGCGCTATATTCTTAAGGAAAGCTGCCAGCTGATTCAGCAAATTAACTGACCCTACTAATGGTTACGATTATTCAAGCTAGTCAGTCCCCGTAACTCCAGCCGACTTCCCATCCACACAAGCCTCGACCAAGATGTACGAAATCACCGCCTCAAATACACCAATTACACCAGTTACTTAGATAACCATATTGCTATCCACTCCAAAAATAATGTGCACAGTAGCTTCTTCACATTTCAGATTATGCAACAGTTCTATTGCTCTATTCAGTGGATGGGTGCACTTGAACATCTCCTATCGATGTTGGAATAACCTCAGCTTCATATTGCACCTTAACAGGAACGGTATTGGATACCTCCGCCGTAGCCTGTGCCAAGAAATCATTAAGCTTTGCAGCAAGACCCGATACAGCTTCCTTAGCTGCGGCCTGTGCTGCCTCCTCGTTTGGCTGTGCTTCAGTAGCCAGTACCGCTTTTGTTTTGGCCTTATACTCCAGATATGCCTTCTCAATCGCTGCTTGAAGCTCCACAACTGACACTGTAATGCCTTGTTCTGCCAAACGGAGTGTAGCATACTGTAAAGCCTCCTGAAGCTTACGCTCTCCCCCTGCCTGCTTGAATGCTGTCTGAGCAAAAAGCAAATCCTTCCCCTGCTATCTTATGAATTACCTCTCTCTGTGCCGCCGAAGTACGGGCTTCCAGCCACACGTTAACCTTAGTCTTGAGTTTGTTCAGACCTCCTAAAACAAATGCTGTAAGCACACCCGCAGCGGCTGTGACGATGGTATTTACGTAAGGTTGTACATTTTCAATAATGGTTTGTGTTTGCATGATTATTTATCCCCTTTCAATTTCAAAGCAGCGATTTTATTTTTGGCATCCCATGAAACCTCAGCTCCGTAAGATTCTGCAATTGGCCGGAGTTGCACGTAAGCTGCACCTTCTACAAGTTGCACAGACTGCAATTTACGGCCGTCCAAATACGCCACCTTATTGGAGTTATCTCAATTGCAAGATACCCCAAGAGCCGTAGCCAAGGCCCGCAGGGGCACATGAGTTTTCGAACCAAACAGCAGCGCCTTTCCCAGCGTCTTACCACCCACCTGGAATACAGCATCTTTTACGAACTCCTTCTTAGGTGCAGCAGTTCCCTTACCGAACCGCGCCCGCATCTCGTCTACCGTACCATTGTACTCATTCAGATCCACCGGGCCAGCGATGCCAGCCACCTTACGCTTGCTGGACGGCAACATGCCTCCGTTTTCCCCATCGCTGTACTGCCAAAAATCCCAACGTGACCAGCCGGATGCATCCGCTGGAGCCTTTGTGGCATGGTATCGCGCAATCCATAGCGGGTAATTGCTCAAACCCGAAAAGTTACCGATAAATGACGGATATGTGTATATGATAGGCTTCACGCCAGTCATGCGCTCTACTTCCTCCAGAAACGCCTTAGCGACCGCCGTGACAGCCGTTTTGCTAAGGTTGGATTGGACTCATAATCCATAACAGGCGGCAAATCGAACGTGGACACGCCTTCAGCGGCCTTGATGGCAGAAACAAAGTTTGCTGCCTCTTGTCGGGCCAGATCTGGCGTGGTTGCATAATCATCAACGTAGTGATACGCCCCGATCATCAAGCCAGCGGCCTTCGCATCCTTCACAAACCGCAGAAATGTTTTGGATCGAAACGACTTGCCCTGAGTTGCCTTTATAAAAACGAACGATATGCCATCTGCGGCAACCTTTTTAAAGTCGATGTTTCCCTTGCGCGTTACCTTTTTTCCTTGCTTGCATCTTCTCTATCCCCTTCCTGACTTCCACTTTTACTTTTTAGAACCTCAACCGCTTGCCGTACCACTGGTGGAATTGGCGCTCCAAGCCTGCCCCCGTTTTCTAGAATCGAAAGCAGCTCATTTGCCATATAAAAATAGGCGATTGCATCCCGGAATAGGTGCGAATCGCCTAAGACTCCATCAATCAGATGGGATACTGCTACCATTGCAAAGATAAATACCTCCAATAAGACCAATCTTACTTTTTAAACCAGGTCCAGTACCCTTCTCACCTTCTGCACCAGCAGCAAATAATCCAATCACATAATCAATAGCGACCAGAGCAAGCACCACCCCAATACTCCCGACCACCCATAGTAAAAATACGCCACCGTGCTACCTAAAGTGGCGCTAAATTTAAAAATCTCCCACTTATCCAGCCTTCTTCCCCCATCTCTGCTCAGGAAAATTATCCTGCCCCCTCTTCGTTTGGTTTCTTTTCCTTCAATTCCTGTGCATTTATCTCTGCTAATGCATTTCCTACCACCATATTCAAAATTTTAAGTATTTCTTTCTGGCGTGCTGGTTGCAAAGCAATGACAGCAGAAGATTGTTGAATAACAGTAATCAATCTAAATAGCATGTCGATCTACGCGAGGCTTCAGCCTAAACGGAACTAACACAGGTTGTAGTTAAATTACTATTGTGATAAACTGGATGTAATTTGATGATGGGAGTTGAACGGATACATGTAGAACTTTCTTGCTTCGAGATCATGAAAAGAACGGACGCAGCGATTGGCTGTGGTCGTTTTATTTCATCTCTGCAAGAAAGCTCTGCGTTTCGTTTGCGCTCCCTCTCCGGACAGTCATACGGCCCCTTAGACCGGGGTCTTATTTCCTCGTATGGATTAGAGCCGCAAGAAAGCACCTTTCTTGCGGCTCTTTTTATTTCCAAACGAAAGGATGATTGCCATGCCCGCCATTCAGGTAACCAATCTTACTTTTGCCTATCCAGGCAGCTATGACCCTATATTCGAAAATGTTCATTTTCAAATTGATACAGACTGGAAGCTGGGCTTTACGGGGCGAAACGGTCGAGGTAAAACGACGTTCTTAAACCTGCTGCAGGGGAAGTACGAATACAACGGTACGATCTCCACACCAGTTGCCTTTGATTATTTTCCATTTCCCGTCGAACACCCGGAGTATTTGACCTTAGATGTCGTCGAAGAGATCGTACCAAGCTTTGAGAACTGGAAGCTGATGCGTGAACTGAACCTGCTTAAGGTTTCAGAAGACGTGTTGTACCGACCATTCGAATCGCTGTCCCAAGGAGAACAGACGAAGGTATTACTAGCCGTGCTCTTCATCCAAGACAATCGATTTCTGCTCATCGACGAGCCGACCAATCATCTCGACTTGCACGCACGCAAGCTAATTGCCGATTATCTGAATACGAAGCGCGGTTTCATTCTTGTTTCACACGACCGGGCTTTTCTCGACCGCTGTGTGGATCATATTCTAGCGATCAACAAAACGAATATCGAAATCCAAAAAGGCAACTTCTCCAGCTGGTGGACGAACAAAACTCGCCAAGATACATTCGAAATGGCACAAAACGAAAAGTTGTACAAAGACATAAAGCGTTTATCAGCTTCCGCTAAACGTACTAGTAGCTGGTCTTTCGAGACCGAAAAATCTAAAAACGGCACACGAAATTCCGGTTCCAAACTTGACAAGGGGTACGTCGGGCATAAGGCAGCCAAAATGATGAAACGCTCAAAATCCATTGAACAGCGGCAACACACTGCTTTAGAGGAAAAATCAAAACTGCTCCGAAATATCGAACAGTCAGAAAGCCTTGCGATCTCTCAGCTCGTGTATCCCAAATCGGAACTGGCGATGCTGGATCACGTCACGATTTACTACGGGGAAAGAGCAGTTTGCAAGAACGTTAGTCTGACGATTGAACCAGGAGATCGGATTGCAATTTCAGGCCCAAATGGTTCAGGTAAGTCTAGCTTGCTTCACCTGCTCAACGCTGAGGAGCTGCACTATACAGGTACGTTTCAACGGGATCCGCAGCTTCGTGTTTCCTATGTATCCCAGAATACTTCTCATTTGCGAGGTACGCTTTCCGATTATGCAGCAGAGCACAGAATTGACGAAAGCTTATTTAAAGCCGTGTTGCGTAAGCTAGATTTCGCCCGCATCCAATTCGAGAAGGATATATCGGCGTTCAGCGGCGGGCAGAAAAAGAAGGTTCTGATCGCGAGAAGCCTATGTGAGGAGGCTCATCTGCATATTTGGGACGAACCGCTCAACTTTGTCGACGTGATTTCCCGGATGCAAATTGAGGAGCTGCTGCTTGAGTACACGCCAACCATTGTATTCGTGGAGCATGATCGGGAATTTCATGACCGTGTCGCCACGAAAACGATTGAACTCGGTGGGGATTAGAATTTTACAAAGTGACTTGGAGTAAGACATAATTTTAATGGCAGAAAGCTTAGCACCATAACTTTTATAAAAAGAGAAAAGATTGAACTAAAGGCACGCAATAGTTAAATCAAACATCGGCAGTCTAGGATTTTATTTTTTCGTCCACGGCTGCCGATGTTTTTATTGAAGACAGTTTAATAGGCTTATATTATTCTACAGCGGGCTCGCTTCTTCTGCTCTACTCTCCCTGTCAATCCTATAAGATTTTTAAGACATCCACTTATCTCTTTTATTATATTAGTTTGACAATTTGGTTGGGTTAATCTCTTGTGGGAAAGTATCTTCAAAACAATCCTTTTTCTCATATAAATTGTACCAAGCCTCAGCAATAAGATCTGGATCTCCAGCCGTACCTGCTTGTATGACAGTGCCAATTGAAAGATGACCGACATATATGCCTTTTTCTTTCAACTCAAAATGCAAATTTGTAGCATAATTACGAACACCACTCATTACCATACCAACATTTCCAACAGACGGGTAGGAAACCATTGCAGATATTCCGGTGGTCAATAGAATTGCACCCGAAGCATTATTTATCATACCTGGTATTACTTCATTCACAGAAAGAACGGCAGGGAGTAAGTAACCTTTTACCTGTTCTAACACATCTTCTGCTGTTGTTTCTAACACATGCTTGAAATGCGTAGGTCCTGCATAGGGGCTGAATTCCAAAACATCAATATGACCAAAGTCTTGTTTAACAGCATCTAATGCTTGTTTTAGTGCTGGCAAATCCCTGACATCCGCTTCATAAGATTTCGCTTCAATATTTAGCTTCTTTAGTTCGTTCACGATTATGGCCAATTTCTTAGGGTTACGCGAAATGACAGCAACCCTAAATCCTTTCTCCCCAAATTTTTTTGCAAGGGACAACCCCAATCCAGGTCCTGCACCGATAATTGCTATAGTCTTCATTTTATACAAACTCCTTTTTTTGTGGTATACATATAACAACACGTGTTGTTTTAACATCTTAAATTCAATACACAAAACGAACAACCAACAATATAGTTACCAATGTTGCTATAGCAACAATATTAAAGAATTATTGGGTTAGGAGTGAATCAATTGGGGACAAAAGTAAGAAATTTACGAACAACTTATACTAAGGAATCTTTAGTTAACGCTTTTTTTAATTTAGCAACTAAGAAGGATTTTGAAAAAATAACAGTGGCAGATTTAACAGAGGGAGCGCAAGTAAATCGAGCTACTTTCTACGCACATTTTAACGATAAGTACGATTTATTGAATTACATTATGGGAAATTCCGCTTCAAATGCTATTGCAAAACGGACAACAGGATCAAGAAAGTATAAGCCAACTTGTTTTAGCTGTTTGTGATTTTTACCAACAACCGAGATTACAATGTCGCCAAAGTAATATAAGTTTAGTAATATCCCAATTAAAAGAAAAAATATTGAGTGAATTGAAATTGTATTTGCTTAAGAGCATAGAAAACTTATATACCGATATGGAAAAAGATCTATTCGTATCTATTTATGCAAATGTAATCCATGAAGCTGGTTTTTTATGGGCTTCTGGAAAAGCAAAATTGAACAAAGAAGAAATAGCTAAGAAAATTTCGTTATTCGTATTAGGTGGGCAGAACTCTCTCTAATGCTGGCTTTTACCCACTTGCTTGATTTTTTTCATCCTCTCTCCTACCAGATAAGAAGCAATAAAAAAACACAAGCATTGCGCTTGTGTTTTTTTGATGCAGCCCATATCAGATTACTCTCGAATTTTCGTAGCAATTTTCATCAAATCGTCAAAAGTGGTTTTTAAACTGCGCTCTTCATCCACTGTTGTTTTATGCGAGCTCCCTGCGCTAAAATTGAGTACATTCCTCGTTAATCGAGTTATGCTGGTTAAGCGCTGTCCGCGATCAGGCGAAAACGCCTTTGAATGGTGTGCGTAGCCTGTGACGAAAGTTGAATTAATAGTGATTAGGGTTTAAGCCTCCTCTAATCACTTAATTTTCTTATTAAATATATACGGTAGCACCTCTAGCAACCGTCCTCGCGTAATGGGATCATCATAATTCCATGTAGTGTCCACAAAATGAGTGTTACCGTTACTTAAATCGGCTAAAGCCGCGATATGTGAACAGTGAGCAACCGTTTGCAATTCCTGGCGAGGAGCCAAGACGAAATTGCGATCGCCAGCATAGTGATTTATTTGATGCTGCTGAATTTCTATCCATGCTTGCCCTTGCTCGATTAGGTGCATCACATTGGCAGAAGGACGAAAGGCAAGAGATTCATACAAGGTGGCAGCCAATCCGCTCTGGCCCATAATATAAAGTTTTGTACCAAACTTGAGATAAACAGCAGCCGTCTCTCCAGCAACATAAGCATCTGCTAATTGCCTACGTAACCATCTTACTTTGTCCTCATATCTGGTAATCCATTTCTCCGCAGCGTTACTACGTTCAACTAGTTTAGCGATATACCGTAACCGTTCAAACAGTCTAAACTTACTGTTAAGTATAACAGTAGGAGCGATCGTATCTAGTTTCTGCAAATCTTGTTCAGGATGCACATAGCTAAGCAATAATAACTCCGGCTGTAGTTGTGCAATTTTATCTGGATCTGCCCAATACCCAAGATTATGAATATTTCGCAACTTATTGTGATAAATCACGTTATCTTTCATGATCGAGATGGCCGCCCCTATAGGGGGCATGGCTAAAACGAGTAATTCTCCAAGCGTAAATTTGCCATCTGTCACAATACGTGTTGTATCTTTGGGAACATGAATCTTTCTGCCAAATGAATCGATAACTGTTCTTTGCCGAGTACGAAGATGAATATTCGAATATTCACGCGGAGTGTGTCCAGTTAATTTATGAAAGCACCGGCTGAAATAATATTCATCCTTAAACCCAATTTGCCGAGATATTTTGCCCAATGTCTCGGTCGAATTACGCAGAAGTCCTTTGGCATGGTTTATGCGTAATTGGACCAAATAATCATTTGGTTTTTTGCCAGTCATTATTTTAAACTTCTGACTATATTGCCATCTGACCATTCCAGCCATGGAAGCAAGTTTTTCAACGGTTAAGTCCTCATCATAATGCTGTTCCATATAATGCACAGTTTGTTGAACCAAGTTTATCTTTTCATTGTTCTGCGAATGGGGAACTTGCTCATCGAACTGAACCATCAACCCCAGAATGAGCTGAAGTCTACCTTGCATCATAGCCATTTCTGATGTGGATGGAGAGGAACAGCATTGGTTACTTATCCATGCTTCTTTCCCTAATACTCGATTGACTTGAGAAATTAACAGATTATAGGGAGAACCACAAAGCAAAGGTGGATGAGCAACCGGATTCAAAGTCATTCCTTCTACTTCAAAGGTTTCAAAGATAAAGCGTACAAGCTGTGCCTCTTTGTTGCTTGATTCCATAGTATAGCGCTGTACAGGCAAAATCAGAATGCAGCTTCCTTGTCGCAGATCGATTGCAATGTTGTCTACATACAGCCGTATGCCGTGACTGAGTGCTATCAATAATGTGCATAAATTTGTTTCATTGTCATTCATTCCCTCATTGTGGCTGTTCGCTAGAATTATCTGGTCAACTTGAAACCTATCATAGTGTTGCAGCCTAATATACAGGGGTGCTAGATTCATAAGCAACTCTCCAACAATTGAAAATGAGAATCATTATCGTTATTGTAACATATAAAGACCTGCTTTCAACTATAAACTATAGTTCAGCTTTTAATAGTTGGAGTATGTACTATTTTAGAAAACTAGCGATATAAAGAACTGAATGTGCCAAAATAATTTCTTACTGTTGGTCCATCCATTGTGGCATCTGTTTAAACAATTGCTCCAAAGCTAACAAATTATCTGTATTCCATTCACTAGGAATAACATGAACATTTCCCTTTTGAACTGCAGGCAAAGTTGCCCATATCGGTCTTTGGAGCAGTCGGTCAGCTTCTGTTTTACTTTCACCATCATCTTGTACAACTACAAACAAATGATCACCAGCAAATTCTGAAAGCACTTCTTCTGAAATATTAACGAAAGACACGCCTTCTTTATCAAGAATATTCTTCTTTACAGCTGGTGGGACGGCAAAACCGTTCTCCCCATAAATAATAGCACCCAGGCTACGATCGCCCATAACATAAAGAGTTTTACCCAACTGGTAGAAAATTGTTGCTGTCTCCCCGTCTGCTAATTGAAATTTATCAAACATTTCTTTCGACTGTTCTTTATACTTAGCAATCAATTGAGCTGCCTCTTCCTGTTTGCCAAAGATATTTCCCATCTCCTTTACACGTTCTGTATAAGGAAGAGCTGGGTTAAAGGGGATAGTAGTAGCAATTTTCGACAATGCCTCATTATGATCTGCTTCTGCTTTGTAATAACCATTAATAATCAGATCGGGTTTTAAACTCAGAATCGTCTCTAAGTCACCCGGGTTTCCAACATCAACGATTCCTTCAAGTCTACCTTCATAGTAACTAGGAATATCTTGGGGAAGGTTATTACCAACAACCGGGATGCCCATCGCCAAGAAATCACCAATTGTCTGGCCAATATAAACCACTCGTTTGGGATCTGCAGGTATTTCAACCTGTTTACCTGTTATCGTTGTATATTGAACAGTTTTCTCACTTTCCTCTTTCTGTTCATCAGACACGCTGCTATTAGCATTAGAAGTACTGCATGCCGATATTATCAACAACAGGAGGAAACTCCCTACCCAGAGTATAATTTGCTTTCCATGTTGTTTCTTCACACTTGTTGCCCCTTTCCTTCTCTCTAATAATTGAAAATGATTATCATTTAAGGCATTATTATAGGTTGTGTGAAAAGGGGAAACAATGAAAAAAACGCAACGGTTTATTTGGAAAAATGTCAATGATCGTCCCACACAAAACATCTGTTCTTTTATTTCATTTATAACTAAACAGATACGAATGAGATATATTTTAACAAATCCTCATGGTTTAGTTTATTGAGCTACCTCAACAAAGCCTCTTCTTTTGCTTCCCGTTTTACGGTAACTTTCCCCTCTAAGCCTTCCTATCATGGTCCGTTCCTCTTCCAACATGAGATCCTTTCTAAAGGAAGTCTTTATGCATAGGTATACTCCGGTCCCAATCGTTCGATAACTCGATCCAACTGTCTGGTTAAATAAGGCGAAACGTCACCAATGCCAGCTACTGCTTCTAACAAGGGAAAGGGTTGTCCACCCCACGGGCCTTGTGGATCAAAGACTTGTCTACCGATTTGCAAGCCTCCTGTTTCCTTGAAGATGTTCAATCGTTCCAATCCTTCAATAAGCAGCCCGACCGGCAGCGTTTTGTTCCTACGTTGGGACCATTCTGCCAAGAAGGACATACCGCGTAATATATCATATTCAAAAAACCTCGGAAAGCAAGGCTTCAGCCATTCCAAATCGATGACGCTTCTATTTTGTTTAGAACATACAAGACGATGCTCAATTAAATAACGTGCTCCTTCATCTAAGAAAACGGCTTCCTGTTCAGTAAATTCACGGTCTATATGCCATAAGATAGCTTCAAGCGGAGGAAGTGTTGAAACAATAGAGCTCTTTTTAGAATGAGTATAAGCTTCAGGGTCGCAGTTCAGCCCGCCATCAGGTAACTGATGCTTTAAGAGCCATTCGCGAATCCAAGGCAGTTCCTTGTCCAAATCACAGCCATACGCCATTAGAATCATATAGTATACGGCAAGTTCACAATGGCAGCAATCCAACTTCATCTTATCACTTTCACTTGTTGGATGGTCATCGGCGGATATGATGAAGGTCGGCCAGACCTGAGTTTCGAGTAAATATTTTGCTCCGACAATAGCAGACTCGGGAATTAGTTTCACCTCTCCCATTTCATAAAGAGCAGCCATATGCCACCAAGCTCCATCCCATTTTCGACGGCTGCACTCGCCGTGAGTCATCCCCAAATGCGAAGTAGATTCAAGGAACTGTATAGATTCTTCGATTGCTAAACGAATATTTTGATTTGTTTCCATCTGGGTACCTCCTTTTTGATTATCTCTACTTCACGCTTCAGTTAAGCAACGCCTTACTTCGTATAACCATCCACTTTTAAAAAATTCGATATGTTATTAAACTATCCTGCCCGTTCGTATTATGAGATCAACCAGTTCTTTCTGGTTGATCCTTTTTTCATTTGCATAGAGGATTAAGGTAGCCTGGTCG